>NZ_JAHHPN010000920.1:0-1410 GCF_024606325.1 Endozoicomonas sp. ONNA1 | reverse complement strand
CCTCAATTTCTTGCAATCCTCGCTACGGACGCTTAAGTCCGACAGGCTGCTAGGCGCCCCCATGGGAATCCCCCTCTGATTTCTTGAATCAGTGGGGGAGGATGTCAACTGAAGTGTTTTCCAATAATTAGATGGGGGGCAGGAAAAGTGCTTACCGGATAGCCTCTCAGGCCTATGATTCATTCATACATTTTTCATAGGCTTTTCTAAGCTCGCCTTTGTTGACGTCCCGGAAGAGTTCAGCTTTGGTTGAGTAATCTTTATACACCAGCCACCTTCCGCTAAGAAGAACACTAACGCCGCCGTAATAATCTGTATCTGGTGTGTTCTTGTCTCCGGCAATAATCAGGCAACAAGAATTATGCTTCCCAACCGGACAAGACACATCGTACTCTTTTAAAAGGGCGCATTGAGCCCCTGCGGCAGTATATGGATTTTCAGGCGTAAAATACCAAAATGTATCTGACGGGGTGTATAGATGCTGACAGTCACCTCCGGTGATTTGCGGGCCGGCATAACTTACATTGATAAAACCAATGCAAAACAAAAAAAGCAGCTCGTACTTCTTCATCACTTTCACCATGCCATCTTTTCGGCGAGTGGTAAGTATAGCCTTATCAATTTTGAGGGGCTTTTTTGTACTGAATATTTCACTCAGATTTCATGCCTGCAAAGCCCTGCTTCGGAAGGATTGCAACGCCATGAGCCAAAACGCAATGAGCCAAAATGGTGTCTCTGTAAAAAACCACCCATCAGGTGAAATCCGCAGGGATGCTTTCTAAAATCTTTTCGGGTGGGGCAAGACAGACGCTTATCGGAAATTCTCTCAGGACTATTACTCACTCATACATTTTTCATATCCCTTCCTGAGCTCGCCTTTATTAACGTCCCGGAAGAGCTCAGCTTTGGTTGAGTAATGCTTATACAACCTCCAGCCTTTAGTGAAGGTACTAACACCACCAAAATAGTCTGTATCAAACGTTTTACTGGCACCGGCAATAGTCAGACAACACCGATGATGCCTCCCAACAGGACAATCCATGTCATTGTAATTGCAAAGAGAACATTGGGCCCCTACGACAGTCGAAGGATCACTGGCAGGAGTAAAATACCAGAACGTATCAGCAGGAGTGTATAGAAACTCACAATCACTTTCCGTTATTTGTGAACCGGCATAACTTATATTAATAAAGCCAAGGCCAACCAAAATAAGAAGTTCGTGCTTCCTCATTATTTCCACCATTTTATCTATTTGGTGAGCATTAAGTGTAGCCCTGCCAAATACATCAGCGATACCATTAAAACCAATCCATCCAGTTCCATCGGAGACTGGCAAACAACAACAACTGAAACACTCAATGCCTTTGCCCGCCAGGTTTCTGCAAGAAACCCGGAAAAAACCTACCTGCC
>NZ_JAHHPN010000919.1:0-2409 GCF_024606325.1 Endozoicomonas sp. ONNA1 | reverse complement strand
TGAGCAGGTCCGGAGTGTCCATGAGCTGATTTTTGCCCTGCATCAGCGCTTTGTAGAGGCACTGGCACCGATCGCATTGGTTTTTGGTCAGGGCAAGGTGTCCAGGAAAAAGTACATCACCTATGTTGATTACACGAGCCAGGGTGAAAATGTGCCGCTTTTGAGGCCATCCGACAAAGAATCAATCGAACAAAATGGGCGTGTAGGAACGGTCGTCAGTATGAATGATGCCTTGATTGTTAATCTGATGTTAGGCGTTCATGTGGGACTTATCGAGCTACTGGAACAGGCAGAGGGAGGGAAAGGACGAACCTTGCGACTGAAATTTACTGACCAATTTGAATTTAGCTGTTTTAAATCCGGCAAGTTTAAGCGTATGTGGTTTCTGGCACAGTTACTAAAAGAGATCGAACTGGATAAAAATGCTGGCACCATGAAAATAGACTTCAATGCCGTAGCGGGTCAAATGACCGTCGAATGCTCCCGAATGACATCACGTCCAGCCCAGCAGGATGCCTTTGAAAAAGTGATTACTGCGTTAAATGGCACGTATAATCTGGATATGCACTTGAAGAACATAGCGATTTTTAATCGTGTTGATTGGGACGTTAATGTGTTTGCACAAAAACTTAATAGCAATGGTACGACAGAAGCCGATAGATTCGCCTTTCAACATATCCTTTTCTCAATCTTTTATGACCCCCAATTTATCGGTATTCCCTTTTTTTGTGAGTTATTAAGCAGCCACCAACAGCAGTTTATTCATCATGCTAAGGAGTTATTCCTCTTCAAGGAAAGATCGGAGAACAGTTTTCGGGAAATGTTTATGAGTGACAAGATGAGTGATGACATCCGCAAGGAACTCTTACAGCATCTTTTATTGTTAGATCCTAAAAGAGCTGTTCCATTGTATGAGGATGTTTATCCCCATTTGAGAGGTAAATACTTTGTTCTCAAACCAACACATGGTTATAAGCCAGATTTCATTGTTCAACCCATTGAGCCGCATTGTGATGATCATGAAAAACCCGGCAAAGCCCTGCTGAAGTATGAGCTGACATATGCCAGCAAACGCGCCCGAAAAGATCACTCTTACATTGTCAGATTCCAAAAGAGCTTTTGTTCCATTGTATGAGGATGTGTATCCCCATTTGAGGGATAAATACTTTGCTATCGACGTCCTCAGAAGTCCATGGATGGGTCGGTAGATCGCTTGCCAGAATGGATTTCAAATCAACGGCCAACTCCGCCTTTTCAGGTTTTTTTTACAGGTTGGTCTACCCTGAAGGTTTGCGTATCTTTTGAAGGGTATGGTGTGAATTTCAGCAAATTTCTGATGGTTCTGACAGTTATTCTCGGCAATTTTTCCGGGAGTAAATGTTTTTCAGTTTTGTTATTAGGTGGTTGTGTGGTACCCAATTTTCCCGTTTTGGCCATTCCTGGTCATGAAGCTTTCATGCAAGATCTGATGGCGGCTGCCCTTGAAGTCCTGAATCGTGATTCAGACGACGATGATTATATAACTGACATGCTACCTGCCGTGCCAAAACATGTTGTCCCCTATATTCCTTCCTTCAGACACCAAAATGCTGCACCCAAAACACTGGACGAGTGCAGTATTACCTTGCCTGAAGTGCCTGACGATCCTCCTGTTCTGGTTTGTGTTCGGGAGAAAAATGAACAGGCAGCAGCGGGAGCCTCAGAGGCAGAGGACCTTGAGAGTTCATCAGAATGCAATCTGTCGGATGAGCTTGCTGCACGTCAGGAAAAAAAAACAAAGCTGACCGACGCTATTCTCGAATTACGACTTGAGTGTCTCAAACTGAGTCATACATGGGACACCTGTCTCCCCCGGGTGGATATCGATTCGGAAACCGCCCGGGAGGTAATTGACTACGCCATGGCCATGCGCTGCGGTACCGTAAAAGAGTCACCCGTCGCATACTACACGGCGCAACTGAAAAAGCAGGTGGGTACTATTAATGTACAGTCTGCAAGGGATCGTGGCAGACGGGCTGTCAATCGGCAGCCTGAGGCTGGCCCTACACCCAAATTACTCAACAACGCCAGTATTTGCGTGGACTTAATGAAGGCATTGGAGTTGGCAAAAGATGCAACAGCCATTTATGATCCCGACAGAAGGTCACTTGAGGATGATGTCAGACTGAAAGAAATCATCAATACCTATGAAACTTATCAAAAATTAAAGGAGCAGTTGGCTGGCCTACAGGCAGCCCTGCAGGTGATTGATGATATATGTAAATAGATGATTGCGTTGATTTTATCAAAGTTATTGATGACCGGGACAAGCCGCGTTACCAGCTTATTGTTACTTTTGATATTGCGTGATTCATACTGGCGACTGAACTTAATAAAAATATCATTGTCAGAAGATAAACAAAGATATCG
>NZ_JAHHPN010000918.1:0-1283 GCF_024606325.1 Endozoicomonas sp. ONNA1 | reverse complement strand
CCCGTTGCCTCAGTCGTTACCTTTTTCTCTTGCCTGGTGGTACTGGGTTACTCCACCTGGCTGGGAGGTTTGATCGGAGCTTCCAGTGACAACTTCAGGCTTCAACCTTTCCATGATCACATAGAGCAGGGTGGAAGTGTGGTCATGCTGGATGTTGAACCTGACTCCCTTTCAAAACTGATGCATGTGATTGCACAACACATCCCTGAGGCGGAACCGGCTGGCAGAAGCCAGAGGTTAGACAACCCATTTAAGGGATCATGGATTCTCAAAAAACACTCGTGAGGCTAGCTTATGAATCTGAAAACGCTGACTGCCATTGTTCGCCGGAAGCCGACCCACCTGGAATTGATCTCGGCTGAGGGTGACATCTATCTATGCCGCATTAACGATAAGGAGTGGCTTACCGAGCGTGCCGAAAAAAAACCCAAGGTCTTTCACAGCATCTTTGAGGCCAAATACACGTTAGGCAAATATCTGTCGGATCAGCTGGATATGGTCATGTCTACAACCTACGACGAAATGATCAGCTCAGGGGATTACCGCGAAGGTAGAACTATTCGTCATGGGCTTTCAAAAATTGATCGATAGCCTCGCACCAGCGATCACTTGATCGATCAGGTAACAGGCCCTGATCTCGTAGATCCAGCCTGAACTCCACAACGGAACGCCACTCCGGAGAGCCGAGATCAGGGCCGTGACCCATGGAGTCACCAGTGAATAGTATCGACTCTACAAACTCATACCAGCTTTCGGAACACATCGACTTTTTTTCTGACCCTTTAAAAGCAGAACACCCCGTCAGAAGCAAGCCGATGGTTAACCCTGTCAGAAGATAGTGTGACTGCATCACTTCCTCCCTCCATTCAGCGCCATAGTTGGATGATTAGTGTCAATAACACACTGATGATAATCATTGAGGTGACAGGAATGAAGACCTGAAAGTCATTACTCTTCCAATGGAGGTCACCGGGAAGGTGACCAAACCATTTCAACAGCCCTGGCGCAAAATGCAGAATCAGTCCAAGGGACACCAGAACCAGACCCACGAAAATCAACAGCTTTACCATGGTAACGGTTTTGCTTGGCAATATAGGATTTCAGAATAGGATAAAATGTCCGCTTTAGTCGATCAGACCCGCTTCACGGGCCTCAATGGTGAGGGTCTCGCGAAAGTCCGGATGAGAGATTGCAATCAGGGCCGCAGTACGATCTTTCAGTGACTTGTTGTGCACGTCGGCAACACCGTACTCTGTCACAATGAACATAGCGTCACTGCGTGG
>NZ_JAHHPN010000917.1:0-2607 GCF_024606325.1 Endozoicomonas sp. ONNA1 | reverse complement strand
GTTGGTCAGGTTTTATAGAAAAGTTCAGGTTTTGAGAGCCTGTTTTCTGTTCAACTGCGACAACAGAACGTCTTGTCAACGGTTGAGCCTGACAGAGGACGGACAATGTTATGAGTAGCAGTGGTGCTGCATAGAGTGAGTGCTTAATCATTCTACCCTTGCATTCTGGTGTAAAGATAGAAAGGATAGATCAGGGAAATTATTCATGGAGCTGGATACTTCAGGTCTGCTTTGTCCGGAACCGGTCATGAAGCTGCATAACAAAGTGAGGGACATGAAGCCCGGAGAAATGGTGAGGGTGATAGCAACTGATCCTTCTAGCCAGCGAGATATTCCCAGGTACTGTAAGTTTCCGGATCATGAGTTGCTGTCCTATGAACAGGTGGAAAAACAATACGTCTACCTGATTTGCAAGGCTGTATCTTAAGTAACCGGGCCTGTTCGCAGCGCTCTACTTTAACGGTGAGTGTGATGTTATGTGCTATAAAGCTACTGCAAAGGCTTAATGTTTGCAATCGCTAAACTCAAAGGATTTTCAAAAAGCACCTGATAATGACTCAGTATGTCTTCAGTAGTATGGAAAAAAATATTCCTATCTTCCATTTTACCTATGCAAATATTATCTCCAATATGAATAAATACATGAATGATGATGTTGTCTTTCAAAATGGCAAGAGGAGTGAATTGATTCTTTGTATCTGAGTTTTCAAAGTTTGCCAGTTCAATAATTAAACCCTCACGAAATGAATTTGAATTAAATTCCATAAAGTTCACAAATTGAAAGCAAGTTGGTCTGACTTTTCTACCTTGATAAATCTCACCCACAGTCTTATCCCTTAATACCGGAGTTATCTCTGTAGGACAATCATCGAATAAACTTTGTAATCCTACGTTTATACACCTTAAGAGTCGTTCTTGCCATAAATGTGGAGGCTTATAGTCGTGACTTCCATCTTGTGTTTTGATATTAAAAGAGAAAGAGCTTTTTGGCCAGTCGTCACTAATGTCTATCATTTTTTTGGCCAGTTCATCATCTCTTTCATTGCCATTGATACAATTAAAAGCAGTGTCGTCTATTTCAAAAGGAATATACTTTAGTACCATTCTCTTTTTCAGGCCACTCTCATGAAGCCCAGTGTAAGTAATATCTCTTTTTTGGGAACTATCCAGTTTTATAGATACTGATGGTTCTACACATTCCACAGACCTGTTATAACACGTTGCACCAGGTGTTTGTAAATCGCACGTGTTTTGTACTGTGGCTATATCTGTTGTTAAGGGCAATCCTGTATTTGAACTATTGTTGACCGGTGTCGACATGGTGAAACTCCTTTTTCATTTATTTAACTATTATTAAGAGCCAATACCATGGGTAAAGTTCACAACATAATAGTTAGCAAGCGTAACAGTGGGTGTTTGGATGCTCAAATAATGTTCAGCAACTGCTAAAGGTTTTGTCCCGCACATACGCTGCTACACAACTACTGTAAAGGCGTAATACTTGCAATCGCCAAAGTCAAAGGCGTTTCAAAAGATGCCTGATAATGACTTAATATGTCTTCAGCAGTATGGAAAAAAATATGGCTGCTTCCCACTTTACTTATGCAAACATTATCTCCAATATGAATAAAGATATGAACCATAACGTCTTTGTTTAAAATTGCAACAGGGGTGAATTGATTCTTTATATCTGGATTTTTTAAGATTGTAAGTTCTGTGTGGTAACGATCTTGAAATGAATTTGAATTAAATTCCATAAAGTTAACAAATTGAAGGCAAGTTGTTGGTGCTTTTTCACTGTTATAAAGATTACCAACAGTCATATTTTCTAAGTTAGGAACTACTGTGTCTGGAGGGCAGTCATCGAAAAGAGCTTGCAATCCTTTATTGACACATCTTAAAAATCGTTCTTGCCATAAATGTGAAGGCCTATATTCGTGATTGCCATCTTGTGTTGTAATGTTAAAAGAGAAAGAGGTTTTTGGCCTGTTGTCACTCATATCTGGCAATTTTTTCGCTAGCTCATTATCTCTTTCATTGCCATTGATGAGATCAAAAGTGGTGTCGTCTACTTCGAAAGGAATATACTTTAATACCACCTCTCTGTCCTCCATACGACTCTGAAACAGTCCATTAAAAATAGCGTGTCTTTTATTGGATCTATCAATTTTTATAGATGCTGATGGCTCTACACTTTCTACGGACCTGTTATAATACGTTGCTCCGGCTTTATGTGAATCGCAAGTATCCTGTTTTGTGGCTACATCTATTGTTGAGAGCAATCCTTTATTTGAAATATTGCTGACCGGCAAAGTCATGGTGAAACTCCTTTTTCTTTATTTAAACTATTCAGAGTCAATACCATGCATAAAGTTCATAACATAATAGTCAGCAATCTTGTACAGCTCTGTAGGGGACAATTTCGTAACGAATCTTGATATAAAAGGGAGAGTGGGTACTCGCCAGCAGGTATGACTGCAAGCAAGCACTTGAGACGTTTACGCCTGGAGTCGATCTCGGTACCGTGCCCCATAGTTCGGGCAATACGGGAGAGGTTGACTGAACCCATCTGGATGAGGCCAAAAATAACCAGCGCAATAAGGTCAA
>NZ_JAHHPN010000916.1:0-1729 GCF_024606325.1 Endozoicomonas sp. ONNA1 | reverse complement strand
CCTTTGATAGTAATAGAGAAAGTCCGTTCATCAATTCTTTCCAGTCCCCTCATTTTGAATTCACGAAGATCCAGCCACCCGTCTCTTTCAACAGTTTTTAATTCGGCAGTCAGTTCACTCATGCCGTCTATATACTGGGCAAGGAAGCCAATTAAGGGTGCTTTATTGTGAGGGTCGGCAATCCTTTTGATCTGATAGAGAAAGTCATCTGCATCCAGCCCCCGAGTTGCTGTCTGACCAAAGTCGGAAAGAGTTCTGTAGTTTGCGGTTTCACTTTCATCGGTAAAGAGGTAAACGTAACCACCTTCACTGTTTTTGACGAACGCCGGGTGAGGCTGATAATCAATGCCTTCTTTGAGGGTGATGGTGTATTTGCTGAAGGTAACGTCAGGACTATCTGAGGGGATCTCCTCGCGGTTTGTGTTCAAATAACGAACATCCGGCATGGATTCAGCGGCCAGAGGCTCCAGCTCATAAGGTCTTTTTAGAAAGTGATAACCAAGGGGAGGTTCGTATATCTGGTCGATCAGCATACTTTCATCAGTACTGTATGAGATAGCCGGATCAAAGTGCTGGGGGGGAAGCTGAAAATTAGTGTAGTAGACAGTCTGGTTCTGATTAACAGAACTTTCCTGATGAGGATTATTCCAGGGACCTGAGCAGCCTGTCAGCAGGATGGCCGTTGTCAGTGTGGCAGCCAGATACCTGGTTGCTTTTCGGTTCATCATCACTTCATCCCCGTTTTTTTAATTTTTGTTCGATGATGTCGAGAACGACTGGCTCACAACACAGCTCCACTTCAAATCAAGGCAGAGGCTGCCCTCTGGAGGCGATGTAAAGCTTGTACCAGTCTTCCCGGCTCAGATTAACTTCCATCGCCTGTGAACACCTGCGAATACGGTCTTCATGAGTTGTGCCAACAACAGGTTGAATGCTGGCCGGGTGCCTCATGAGCCAGGCTAAAACGATGGCTTCTCTGGAAGTCTGATACTCCTCAGCCATCTCCGCGACTCGTTTTGCAGTGGTCCGAACGGACGCTGGTTCGTTGCTGATATCTTTACCGGTGAACAGTCCCCGATCCAGACAGCCCCAAGCCTGAAGCTGAACGCTATGGTTACGGCAGTAGTCAACTATTCCTGGTGTAAATCCTGTATCGGCGCTCTCGGTCATGGCGACCAGTACTCCGTCTTCGACGAAGTCACAACGACCAAGACTCAGAGGCAACTGGTTAGCGATCAAAGGCTGTTCGATACAGGAGTATAGATAGGCAATCTGATGCTGGTTCATATTGGAAACACCAAAGTGCCTTACTTTTCCGCTGTCGTATAGACGAGTAAACGCCTCAGCAATTAAACCGGGCTCCATCAGTGGATCAGGGCGATGAAGTAACAGAATATCCAGATACTCTGTACCCAGCCTTTCGAGAATGCCGTTGACACTGAACTCGATCCATTGGGGAGAAAGGTCGTATCGACCGGGATTGTCGTCATCGGCAAAGCGAATGCCACATTTGGACTGGATGATCAGATCCTGACGAAGTTTTGGTTCCGCTTTTAGCACACTGCTGAATGCTTGCTCTGCTTTGCCCATGGTGTAGATATCAGCATGGTCAAAGAAGTTTATGCCACACTCCAGTGCCGCATTGACGGCACCATGGGCCAGAGTATAGTCCTGATCGGAAATAGGGCTACTGTTCCACTCACCTCCCAGGCCCATACAGCCATAAATC
>NZ_JAHHPN010000915.1:0-1251 GCF_024606325.1 Endozoicomonas sp. ONNA1 | reverse complement strand
ATAGTCAGGATCAGGTCCCCACCCGCTTTTTGATAGTGCAGTTTCTGGCAGGGGTGGGTTACCACTTCCAGCTGGTCAGCCGTGCCTGTGGTATTTGACAAAAACCATTGGCCGCTGTTACCAGTGCCATCGTCAGCAAAGCGGTAAATGGCACTCTTCTCATCAATGACATACTGATGTCCGGGGACTGCTCGCTGTAAAAGTGCATAACCAGACTCTAGTTGTTTAAGGATGAACTCCTTGCCATCCAGAACACCGTCATCCAGTTCCAGGCTGTCTGGCCAGTCATTGGCATAGACGCGGTGTGGGTTCTGCCAGCTGCCTATCCTTACCAGGGGGTTCACACCGGATGCCATCATTTTTATGCCATCAGGCGATGGGAGACGTCGGTCAATGATCAGTTTATCAACGGCGTGGCAGTTCAGCGTCCGTATTTTTTCGGCTGGCTTGAGGGCCTGCGTTGCCAAAACAGGCTGGCCATCCCGGTAGAGGGTTAGAAAACCACGGTCATCTATTGTCATGGCCAGATGTTGGCGGGGGGAGGTGAAAAATGGTCTAACCCTGTCATGAAAGATCCTCTCGCCATCCGTTAGCCTGATCTCCAATCCCCTGTTTTTCAGGCTCAACCTGATGGCATCAGCGCCGTCAGCCCCGGCAAAATGAATGAGTGAGCCCCAGGCGCGGGAAGGCAAGCTCCGGTGAACCCAGCCCGCCAGTATAAAACTGCCGCCAGTGACCGGAGGGGGCATCAGGCGTGACAAACCGGCTGGACAACGAGGCTGGTCACCACTGTCAGTTGCGTCAGTGGCATTGTGCGGAGCCAGCGAACGCCAGCTGGCTGCCTGCAGATTGGTGAGACTGGCACCACCCAGGTGAACCCGGTTAAATGAAGAGGGGGCAAAAAATATCTTCACCGTCCCGGTTTTCTCTGCACTTTCCAGCGCACCCTCCAGCTCGAGACTGACCAGGTTACTACCGAGGCCGGGGTGTACGCTGGCGCCACTGCTTTTGATGTGGAAAATATCGTTTCCCGACTCACCAAACAGCCCGGCTCCCGGCTTGACTGTACCGGAGATGAAGAACAGGTCATCACCCGGCCCGCCCCGCACCGGTGCCGTAACATTGTCAAGCTGGTAAATGTTATCCAGCCGATTGTCTTCAGCCAGCCTCGAGTAATAGTAACTCCAAAGTTTTTCGCTGGTCAGCACATTAGTTCCATTGTTGGCCGGATCAACCGTTACCAGACGCCAG
>NZ_JAHHPN010000914.1:0-1375 GCF_024606325.1 Endozoicomonas sp. ONNA1 | reverse complement strand
CACTCTCCGATGAGGTATGCATGTATCCCGTTGTTGTCTCTGATCTTGATGGTACTCTTCTCAATGACCAGCATGAGCTAGCGCCCCGCACAAAAGAAGTTATTCGTCGTTTAAGTAGTCAGGGTATCCGTTTTGTCTTTGCTACTGGCAGGCATCACCTGGATGTTGAAGAGATGAGGGCACAGCTGGACATCGACATGTTCACTATTACTTCTAATGGTGCACGTGCACACAATCCTCAGGGGGAGATGATCGTCAGCCATGATCTCAATCCTGCGTTTATCCAGCCTTTAATTGCGATTGGCCGCCGATACAGCGAAACCGTGTTTCAAAGTGTGTACAGTGAAGATAAATGGTATGTCGAGCAGCACCATGAAAACCTGTTGAAGTTTCACAAGGACACAGGTTTTAGTTACACCCTGCAGGATTTGGATACGATTCCTGTCGACAAGATTATCAAAGTGTTCTTTGTAGCCAAAGAGCATAATGAGTTACTTGGTCTGGAGCAGGATATTCATAAAGCTTTCGGCGACTCCGTGAATATGGCTTTCTCCCTGGATACCTGTCTTGAGGTCATGGCGCCAGCCGTGAGTAAAGGTGCGGCTTTGGTAGAAGTCATGAAACTCAAAGGACTAAAGCCCAAAGACGCAGTAGCCTTTGGTGACGGCATGAACGATGTTGAGATGTTGCAGGTTGTTGGCAAAGGATTGGTTATGGGAAATGCTACAGAGCGTTTGAAAGCAAAACTTCCCGATCATCAGGTGATCGGTCAATGCAATCATGATGCTGTTGCTCAATACCTTGAGGAGCATTACCTGAACTGAGTTTCATATAAGCTCAGCAGTGCCCCGGTGAGCATTAATGACTCTCTTTACAAGTTTCTTTGAATTCAGTCAAAAAGCACGGGGAATCAGGTATCCAAAGTCGTATTTTGGCTAACTCTGAGGTTGGAAATCTCAGATTCGACTTGTGGTGCCGCAGTCAGTGCTGAAATTCTGCCCATTTCTAACGCGAGTCAACGTCTCGTGCGGTATTAAGATCCTGGAGTCAGGAAAATCTGAGCTTCTTGTCTAGAATGACTTCGTTATCTCTATTTGAAGCTCAGGTGTTTTATGACTTTTGTTTTTATTGTGCCTATCCTGCTTTTGTCGGGTAGTAGTCAGGCTTTAGTTCCTCACATTTCATCATTCGTTTCCGGCGATGGTGTCGATGCGATTCTTTCTTCTTTTTTACCTGATCCCATTCGTTTACCAAAATCTAACGTTGCTCCGCTGTTATTGTTACAAAAGGGTGAAAAAGGTTCGAAAATCAGTTCGCCTGTCTCTGAAGGAGGTGGTCTGCAGCCGGATAAAGGTACGACGTTTACTGGCTATCC
>NZ_JAHHPN010000913.1:0-2079 GCF_024606325.1 Endozoicomonas sp. ONNA1 | reverse complement strand
AGCGTCCGGCTTCTTTGGCCGCTTTCATGGGCAGAATGCGGTATTCATCGGCCCATTCTGAAACCGTCAGTCGTGTATCGGGTTTCAGGCCAGCAAAGAAACCGTTTATATAAGGGCTGGACATAAGAAAAGAGGACTCTATCCGTGGCTAAGTCACAACTCCAAAGATTGCTCTGGTTGCAGGGAAACCAGTGTTTCTACTGTAAGAGAGTGCTTCAACCCTGTGATGCCAGTATTGATCATGTCGTACCCAAAAGCCTGGGAGGCCAGGATATCGTCGATAACAAGGTGGTCTGCTGCAAAACCATTAACCACGTATTTGCCGACATGCCACTGAAAGAAAAGTTGCGCTGCATTATTCAGTGGAAGGGGCAGATACCCTGCCCCAAAGCAACTCAAGCTAAGTAAGCGTCAGAACGACCCGCATACCAGCTTGCTATAAAGTCATGAGTACTCCAAATACTCAGTAAGCTAGAACCAACTACCCCACTGATATCTATGGTATTTGTATGGATCCTTTGGCAACCATTATTGCATTCTTTAGAATCTTCATTGCTTCCCGTAAACGCTCAATTGTCTGATTAAAATCAAGCAAACCACTAGAGTTTGTTATACGCCAATCTTCGCAGATGCATACAGTCATGTATTGGCCGTTCCCAAAGCGGGATGGTCGAGTGACTGTCAAACGGAAGGAATCATCTTTTGACACCGAAAGAATCTGCTTATGCCACTGACTTCTCAGCTGACGACGTTCCTCCTTATTGTTAACTGCTATTTTAAAACACAGCTTGTTTTGTTCTAGCTGGAGGTATTGCTCAGAATGCTCATCGCAAAAAGCGGACCACCAATAACCAAAGAAGCCACCGGAAGGATTGGCAACATACCCCCAGTCTCCCGTACCCAGCTCTTCCTGCAATCGGATATAAAAACCGATCCACTGGTCGCCAGTCCATTGAGATACGTCGATGTTAAGGTAGCCCTTAACTCGATTTTCAATACTCTGCAAATGACCACGGTAGTCCAGCAGAATCTGATTACTTCCCAGATAACTATTCAAAACAGTCAGAAAATCCTGTCGGAGAAAAGGGGTGTAGCCATTGTCTTTGACCACTTTATAAGATCCCTGATCGCGGGTTTGCAGATAAATCAGTATTATCTTGTTACTATCATAATGCCTATTAGCTATTTCATATTTATAGCGTTCAAGTTGGTTGGAGTGCTGTTTAGTCCCAACCTTGTCCTCAATAAGAACAGCATATTCACCGTTGATAATACAGAGAATATCGATATTACTGTCCTGTTTCCGGACCTGAACTGAATTGATGGTTTCAGGCAGAGTTTTTCCCTGTTTATGGAAGAGTGCATCTAAAAGGCTCAAACCGCAGGTGTGCAGTTCTGCATTTTCACTTTTAAGCGCTGGGTCAGCCCAGCAGAGTAGCCAACAGATAAAGGCATCTTGGGAAAGCTCACTGGTAGCAAAACGGAAAATATTCGGTATAGTCATATTTTTCATTTCTAATGGTGCTGCATTTTTACCTGACATATACCATCACAACTTTACCCCACAGACAACTGAATTAAGGTTCAGCTAAAGCTAAAGCATCCACTAAAAAAATAATTCTCAGTCAATGTTCGCCAATTTTTCCAGAGCCTGCCCAATTTCATTTTCTAATAACTGACGAACAGCCAGTGAATCTTCTTCAGCAGCCAGAACATCGGCCAGACGATCCGGGATACCCAATAATGCGTCTCTGAGCATCCTCCCAGCCCGGAACGCATCATCACGTACTTTTGCCGCATCCGTTAACTTACCAGCCTTTTCCTCATACTCCATCCTAGCCATTTTTGCCCTGAAGGCTTCCCGCATAGTGCGAGCCGTGACGAAATCCACCGCCTGTCTTGAATCAGTGGGGGCCACTGGCAAGTGGTCTTGGGAAGCAGGTTTCCTCAGCACAGTTGAGGGCTCAGCCTGGGCCTGAATCGCCTTCAGGGCCTCGTCCGGATTGACCTTGCCCTTGTGCAGACGAATCTTGCCGGACTTGACCAATTTGGCCACATATTGGCGGCTCCAGCCTTGAC
>NZ_JAHHPN010000912.1:0-1176 GCF_024606325.1 Endozoicomonas sp. ONNA1 | reverse complement strand
TGAATTTAGCTGAGGTGATCACCGGCCCGTGAGAAATGATGGCTTTTTTTATCCACGACCCATCGGGCCCAAGGCCATAAATTTTCGCCGCTTTGTCATCACCGGCGGTCACCACGAGGCAGCTATCGGGACTGAAGTTGGCTGAGAGGACATAACGCTCATGGGTAATGCTGGCTGTTTCTTCCCATGATCCATCCGCCTGCAGGCTGTAGATTTTTATCGTGTCAAGGCAATCGGTGGTGACTATATGGTGGCCATCGGCGCTGAAGGTGGCTGACAAGACCCAAGCATTTTGGCAAAAGGTGTATTTTGTTTCCCATAATCCATTGGTTTGCCGTTCGTGGATTTTCACAGTTTTGTCCAGACTGGCAGTCACCACAAGGCGGTCATCGGGACTGAAAGAGGCTGATTTGACCGCATTTTTATGGGTAATGGTGGTCATTTCTCCCCATGATCCATCGGCCTGCGGGCCATAGATTTTCGCCGTGCCATCCAAACTTGCGGTCACCAAAGAGCGGCCATCGGCGCTGAAGGTGGCTGAGCTGACAGAATCATTATGGTAAATAGTGGTTTTTACTCCCCATGTGCCATCGTGTTCCAGACCATAAATTGTTGCATTCTTATCATGCTTATCATCAGTTAAGACAAACAAATGATTGGCATCGGCGCTGAAGCCGACCGACGTGACCAGAGCATTGTGGTGAATAGTGTATTTTGCTTCCCATGATCCATCAGTCTCCTGTTCATAGATTTTCAATGTTCCATATACACAGGCGGTCAATAGTTGCTGGTCATTTGCACTGAAGGTGGCTGAGATGACCGGCGATTTATGGTAAATAATGGCTTTTACTTTCCATGATCCATCGTCGTCCTGACCACAGATTTTCACCATGGGATCGGAACAGACGGTCGCCATTTGACGGCCATCGGTAGTGAAGGTGGCTGATAAGAAACAAGTTTTATGGTCAATGGTAGCTTTTGTTTCCCATGATCCATCGGTCTTCTGGCCTGTGATGATCGCTCTTTTATCAAAGCTGGTAGTCACCACATGGAGGTTATCAGCACTGAAGTCGGCATCATAGATTTGGCATGAATGGGTAATTTTTGCTTTTGGCACTAATTTGAATGTTTCACATTCAGACATCAGTTTACTGTAGGTGAAAAGCAGCTGAGCAG
>NZ_JAHHPN010000911.1:0-2255 GCF_024606325.1 Endozoicomonas sp. ONNA1 | reverse complement strand
ATACCGTTTAAATATCAGTATTAATTTCTTTGTTAAGTTTTTTGACCAACCCTGTGTAACTTGATATTTGCTTGCCTGGTATTGTTTTAAACAGATTGGTTAACTGCTCGGTATCAAGCGTAAGTGTATAGCTTCTTAAAGCAGTATGGATATAAATATCATCTTTATCAGGATCTGCAATGACAAATACAGCTCTGTATCCCATAGTGGGCAATGCTTCACCTTCTACAGCAGCTCTTGACATCTTTAAATAACCGCTCATTCCTTCAAGTAATAGTTTTTTATTAGTAAAATGCTCTCTGGAAAGTACCTCCCTGAGAGTTTTATCACGAAAATTTTCGGTCATTCTCAATTTAGAATTTTTAAGTATCCAATCGTAAGTAAACATTTCTTTGTAATCATCCAATACTGAGTATTCACTATTGCTTTTGGTTATGAGTTGGGCATTAGCGGGTTGGCAAATATCGTTCGATGTCAGACATTGGAGAGTAGTGGCTTTGTGGCTAAAAGAATAAATATAAACAGCCTCGATATCAGTAGCTTGTGTTCTTGCTATATCAAGTTCAGATGGGCTTCTGAATAACTCCATCGTATAGCGTTTTATTGCGTCAAAGGTTTGATTTATCTTATCCAGTTCAGCATCAGAAAGAGCATCAGGATTTATACTTTCCCTACTGAAAGAGAACAATCTGGTTTCATAGTCTTCAGGAAACGTTTGCCCATCTGAAGACATCAGTTCTTTAATGATCGTTTTTTCCAAGCCCTGAGTTCGATATATTTCCCCTATGCCTGTCTCAGAATTTAGAGGTTGTTGAACTTCCAAACCTGTTTCGGTCGTTTTAGTCTGAGTATCTGGTACATCTTCTGAAAAAAAACCAAGAAGATATGCCGCTCCTACTAATGCAGCAGCTTTTAAGAACATTTCGCTAACCTCCTTTTTCGTCTAACTGTTTAGAGCTGACGTTTCATTAAGTAATAGCTCTGAGAGCCTGACTGATAATAGCACCATTATTCAATCAAATTAAAAACAAGCTTGTTCCCTTGATTCAAGATAAACAGCCTTCACTGATGTCTTTGACACTAAAAGCATAATTAAGTTCATTGAAGTCTCTGGTTATTATTGCGTTGTGGGTCAATGGCTTTGCTCCTGCACAGATACATATAAAGAATGGCGATGCTATATCTCTATGCTTTGGCAGCAGCCGAAAAAGCGAGCCTTGAAAAGACCCTTGACAATCTGCGCAGTGAAATGGAACGGGGTATGAAACTGATGGGTTGAAAAGCATTCAGAGTTGAACCGAAATAACCTCCGGTTCTGACCAGAATTCACCTATCATTCCCGGTGAATTAAGCCTGCGTCACAACCATCCATCCACAATACCGCTTAACTATCATTGTTGATTTTTTTTATTAAGATTTTCGGCCAACCCAGTGAAGCTTGATATTTGCTTACCTGGTAGTGTTTTGTACAGATTTGTTAACTGATCGGCATCAAGCTCAACAAGAGTGTAGCTTCTTCCAGTAGTCACAATATGAATATTCTCTTTATTTGGATCAGTCATTAAAAATACAGCTCTAAATCCCATAGTGGGAAATTTCTCGTCTGATTCAACGATTCTCGACAGTGTTAAAAAACCACCAATCCTTTCAAGCAATAATTTTTTTCTGGTAAAATCCGTACTAAAAATATCATTCTCATAATCTTCATCATCAACACTATCTTTCATTCTCGGTTCAGAATTTTTCAATATCCATTCAGATGTAAACATTTTTTTATAATCACCCAATACTGAGCCTTTATCATTGCTTTCTGTGGTATGTTTGGTATTTATGGGTTGAGAATTAGCGGGTTGACAAATATCGTTCGATGTCAGGCATTCCAGAGTAGTGGCTTTGTGACTAAAAGAATAAATATAAACGGCCTCAACATCAGAAGCTTCTACTATTGCCATATCAATACCATATTTATCTCTGAATAACTCCATCATATTGCGTTTTATTGCGGCAAAGGTTTGATTGATCTCATCGAGCTCAACATCAGAAAGAGCCTGAGGGTTAATACTTCCCCTACTAAAAGTGAACAATCTGGATTCATAGTTTTCAGGAAAAGTTTGGCCATCTAAATTCATCAGCTCTTTGATGATCGTTTTTTCTAATCTGGAAGTTCGGTATATTTTTTGTATACCTGTACCAGGATTTACAGGTTGATGATTTTCCAACCCTGTTTCGGTCGTTTTGGTCTGAGTATCTGGTAC
>NZ_JAHHPN010000910.1:0-43617 GCF_024606325.1 Endozoicomonas sp. ONNA1 | reverse complement strand
CCTTTCGTATCACAAAAACAGATACCACAGCGGGCCAAAAACCTGTGACTTACCCATGGTCGGGGAGGATGGTCAGCAGCAACCATGCGGGAAGGTCTGCAAAAATATGAGAGCCCTGAGAGATCATAAACGCAGAAGCCACAGCGGGCCCCAAACCTGTGACGTACCCGTGGTTGGGATGGATGGTCAACAGCAGCCATGCGGGAAGGCTTGCAGAAATGCCTGCGCCTTGACTGATCACAAAAGCAAATTCCACAGCGGAGAGCGAACCTGTGACGTGGAAGTGGATGGGGAGGATGGACAACAGCGGCCATGCGGGACGGTATGCAGGAATGCTAATACCCTCAAACATCATAAAAAAAGAGTTCACCGTGAGCAAAAAACCTGTGAAGTGATGGTGTTTGGAGAGGATTGTCAGCAACAGCCATGTGGGATGGTTTGCAAGAATGTTGAAGCCCTGTTGGCACACAAATGTAAATACCACACTGATCAAAAAACCTGTGATCTGATGGAGTTCGGTGAAGATGGCCAGCTGCGACGATGCGGAAAGGTCTGTAAGAATCTCAAAGCCCTGTGGGATCACAAAAGTGGATACCACAGCGGGCACAAAACCTGTAACGTGATGGTAGTCGGGAAGGGCGGACAAAAGCGGCCATGTGGAGCCGCCTGCAGAAATGCTCGCAACCTGACGTATCACAAAAGAAAAATCCACAGTGGGCAGAAAATCTGCGACACAACAGTGGTCGGGGATGATGGCCAGCGGCTACCATGCGGCTTTGTCTGCAAGAATTCTCTATACCTGTTGGATCACAAAGCCAGATACCACAGTGGACAACAAATTTGTCACGTGCCCGTAGTCGGGCAGGATGGTCAGACGCGGCCATGCGAGATGACCTGCGATAGTGTTGTGGCCTTGTCGGTTCACAAAAGAAGATATCATTCCGGTCCACAAACCTGTCAGGAGACAGTGGTCGGGAAGGATGGCCAGCTGCAGCCATGCGGCAAGGGCTGTAAGAACGCTCAGGCCCTAACGGACCACAAAAGAAGACATCGAAAACGTAAGCCTGTCGATTTGGAACAGGGCGATCACTTCAGTCCTTGATCTGACGCCGACTACTTCACGTGCTTTTCTTGATCTATCCTTCCTCACTGTCAAACAGAAAACAAGGATAGAATTAATAAACACATACTCTTTGAGACACTGCTGTTGCTACTGTCGTTGTTTCTCGTCAGCCAGGCCAAAGCGCTGTCAAGACATTTTATTATCGAGCTTCAAAAGGATGAAGGTTCTCCAAAACAGGTCTTTTTTGTAAAAGGTGACTGGCATTCATTGACGGGCAACCCGTCAGAGATTAACGACAACAACTGCTACATAGGATCAACTTCGCCATCGGATAAAAAGCGATACAGACCATACAGTTACGGGATGAAAACGTCCCTGATTGAGTCGCTTTTGTGGCAATGGCTCTACGCCCTCCACCTGCTGGTTGGTTACGAACTGGCTCTGAACAGCAAAGACTCTCTTCTAAGCTCGCCCTCTCATTCATGGGTACCTTTAGAAGTGGCTGTTGTTGTCGGTTGGTTTTTAAAAAACTATTGGAGCCCCGATTCATCACTGTTTAATCCGATTGAACAGCAAGAGACTAAATTTATATTGAGACTGCGGGGTAATACGTTTCCGATTACCACTATGATGCCTGGCTCTGGAGATAACCCATCACAATGCCCGCCATCAGAATCATCCAGCCAGCAAGCCACTGAAACCACCCGCCCACCTATAGGCTATTTTCCTGGCCTTCTTCATTTTGACTGTGGCGGCGGCAACGGAGGCCCTCAAAAACTTCTGCATACTTTGGGTTTAAATTGTTTCGTTTTTCCCTGTTATGGCGTTTGTCAATTCCTGCCATCAGGAGCAACACCCCCACAAAATTCCTGCCCTCACACGAAAACTGATCACTGCCTTAGTTGCATAGACGATTTTGATCCTAAAAACGCCACACAATCAATGACTGTAGGGCTCGCCTGTAGCACTGACTCCGACAGTCCGCTCTATGATGATGTGCAAATGCCCGGGAATTTTCCTTTTAGCCCTGATCATCTGGTCGATGGGATGCTCAGTCTGCGTGGTCATAGTCTGCCAGAAGAAAACGGGATTTTCCGTACGATTGCCGATTTCACAGGCTCAATGGGATCCTTATCTTCGAGTTGCCTCCCTTCGGGAGGGGCTACGCAATGCCAACAAACTCTATCAGATCGCAAAAAAAATACGACAGAGAACAAGTAAATTGTGACGTGACCGTGTTCGGGAGTACGGCCAGCAGCAGCCCTGCGGAAGAGTCTACATGAATGCTAATCGCCTGACAGCTCACAAAAACAGATACCACAGCGGGCAACGAACCTGTGACATAACCGTAGTCGGGAGGGATGGCCGGCTGAGGCCCTGCGGGAAGGCTTTCAAGAATGTTCACCGCCTGTCATATCACAAAAGCAGCTACCACTGCGGACAACAAAACTGTGACGTAACTGAAGTCGGGGAGGATGGCCAGTCGCGGTTATGCGGTAAGGCCTACAGGAGTGCCCGAGCCCTGAGTGATCACAAAAGAAGAAGCCATAGTGGGCCAAAAAGCTGTAAAATAACAGTGTTCACTGAGGATGGCCAGCTGCGGCCATGCGGAAAGGTCTGCAAAAATAATATAACCCTGTCAGTTCACAAAATCAGAGACCACACCGGGCAGCAAACCTGTGACATGACCGTAGTTGGTTTGGATGGCCAGCCACAGCCATGCGGGAGAGTCTGTAAGAATACTCAAGTCCTTTTGAATCACAAAAGAATGCATCGAAAACCCAAGCCCGTTGATTCTAACCGGAACGACTTCCTCAGTCCTTGATCAGACACCTGCCCTTTAACGAGGTTTTCTTGATCTATCCTTCTTCTCTGTCAACCAGAATGCAGGGATAGAATTATTAAACACTCACTCTTTGCGGCACTGCTGTTACTACAGTTGTTTCCTGGCACCTGTCAGGCCGAAGCATTGATAAGACATTTTATTTTCGAGCTTCAACAGGGTGCAGCTTATCCAGAACAGAATGTTTCTATAAAATCAGGCCGACCTACATTAGCGGGCAAGTCGTCAGACAATACTGGCACTACAGACTACGCAGGATCAACTTCGCGGAATGATGACAAACGCCAAAGGCCCCGAGGTTACGGAGTAAAAACGACAATCATTGAGTCGATTTCATGGCAATGGCTTTATGCCATTCATCTTCTGGTTGCTTACGAACTGATCCTGACCAACAAAGATGCCCCTGTATGCCTCACCCCTTGTTTATGGTTACCTTCAGAAGCAGTTTTTGCTGTCGCCTGGCTTTTAAAAAGCCATTGGAACCCGGATTCACCGCTGTTCAACCTGATTGAACAACTGAAGCCAACTTCTACGCTACGGGGGGGGCGTCCACTTGCGATCACCATTATGATAACTGGCTCCGGAGATAACCCACCGCAATATCCGCCATCAGAATCATCCGGCCAGCAAACCCTGACAGCCACCAGCCACCCTGTAGGCTCTTCTGCTCACCTTCCGTGTTTTGACTCTGGCCATGGTAAAGGAAGTCCTCAGCAACACTCACACACTTTAGGTTTAAATTGTTTCGTTCACCCCTGCCATGGCGTTTGTCAATTCCGGCCATCAGGAGCAACACCCTTACATAATTTGTATCCTCTCTCGGTGAAAGAACACAGCCTCAGTTGCATAGACTATTTTGATTCTGGAATCACTACGCACTCAATGAGCGCAGCGCTGACCTATATCGACGACCCTCACGAGCCGCTCAATGATGATGTACCAATGCCCGGGAATTTGTCTGTCAATGCTGATGACCAGATTATAATCGTTGGGTTACTCAGTCTGGGCGGCTACAGTCTTGCAAAAGGTAACGGGATTTCATCTTCGGGTTGTTTTTCGTCAGTAGCGGTTACCCATTTGCAACAAGCCCTGTCAGATCACAAAAAAAAATACGGCATTGAACAAAAAATTTGTATTGTTACCGTGATCGGGAAGGATGGCCAGCCGAGGCCATGTGGCACAGTCTGCAAGAGCGCTCAATCTCTGTCGTCTCACAAAAGTAGAATTCATACCGGGCAAAGAAACTGTGACGCGACCGTGATTGGGGAGAGTGGTCAGCAGCGCCCATGCGGAAAGGTCTGCAGTAATGCTCAAGCCCTGTTAGATCATAAAAGGAGACATCATAGTGGGAAAAAAACCTGTTATACAATCACTGTCGGGGAGGATGGTCAGCAGCGAACATGTGGCAAGGTCTACAAAAGTATTAAAGCTCTGACAGATCACAGAAGCCGATTCCACAGCGGGCGTCAAACCTGTGGCGTGACTGTGGTCGGGGAAAATGGTCAGCAGCGGCCGTGCGGGACTGTCTGCAAGAATGCACAATGCCTGTTATCTCATAAAAAAAGATATCACACCGGGCAACAAACCTGTGATGTGGCAGTGGTCGGGGAGGATAGCCAACAGAGAGCATGCGGGGAGATCTGCAAGAGTTCCAAAAGCCTGATGGATCACAAAAGAAGATACCACACCGGGCAAAAAACCTGTGAAGTGGAAGTGGTTGGGGAGGATGGCCAGCAATGGCCATGTGGGAAAATCTGTAGGAGTGCTCAAGCACTATCGGATCACAAAAGCAAAGTCCATAGTGGGCAGCAAACTTGTGTCGCGACTGTAGTTGATGAGAATGGTCAGCCGCGGCCATGCGGGAAAGTATGCAAGAATGCCCAACGCCTGTCTTATCACAAAAGCAAAGATCATAGCAGGCAAAAAAACTGTAATGTGACCATAGTCGGGGAGGATGGCCGACAGTACCGATGCGGAAAAGTCTGCAATAATGCCAGAGCCCTGCTGGACCACAAAAGAATGCATCGAAAACGTAAGCCTGCTGATGTGGATCAGAAAGGATGAGTTTATTCCCGTTGTCGCCTTTGGTTTTTAACAGAGAGTTTTTAACAGAAGATTTTTGGCGTAAAAACACAGTTATTTTCTTGATCTATCCTTCCTATCTGTAAACCAGGATACAAGGATAGAATTATTAAACACTCACTCTTCGCAGTACTGCAGTTGCTACTGTTGTTGTCTGTCGCCTGTCAGGCCGGAGCGTTGACAAGAAGTTTTATTGTTGGGCCTGGACAGGATGCAGTCTTTCCAAACCAGAGTTTTTCTATAAAGCGTGGTCGGCATACATTGTCGCAAAGCCCGTCAGTCACTGCTGACAAAAACGGCTGTGTAAGACTTGACTTATCATCTGATAGCAAGCGACACAAACCTGTTATTTACGGAATAAGAACCATCACTATTGAATCGATTTCGAGGCAACCGCTTTACGCCACTCATCTGTGGATGGATCACGAAATGATTCTGACCACCAAAAACGCTCATCTGGGCGCCAAACCAGATTCGTGGTTACCTTTTGAAGTGGTTATCACTGTCAGTTGGCTTTTAAAAAGCTATTGGAACCCCGATTCAGTGCTGTTTAAGCCGATTGAGCAACAGAAGGCAATATCTTTGCTGAAGGGAGAGTATGCGTTTGCGACTTCCATTATGACTTATGGCTCTGGTGACAACCCATCTCAATACTCGCCATTAGAATTACCCAGCCAGCAAGTCTTGGCAGCTACCAGCCACCCTAAAGGCTCTCTCGCTCACCTCCTGTATTCTGAGTATGGCGGTGGTAACAGAGACCCTCATCAATACTTGCACAGTTTAGGTTTAAATTGTTTCGTCCATCCGTGTTATGGCGTTTGTCAATTCCGGTTATCAGGATCCCTAAAAAGCTCATACCCAGACACGACGAATGAACACGGCTTTAGTTGTATAAACTATTTTGATCCTGCAAACGCTACACAATCAACGAGTACCGGGCTCATCTGTACCTCTGCCTCTGACCGGGCACCCAATGATAATGTGCAAATACCCGTGGATTTGTCTGTCACGGCTGATGACCAGATTATAATCGATGGGTTACTCAGTTTAGCTGGTCATAGTTTTCCAGAAGGAAACGGGATTTCCATCACGCTTACCCATTCCACACGCCCAATGAGGAACTCAGCTTTGAATTGTCTCCCTTCCGAAGGTGCTACCCATTGTCAAAAAGCCCTGTCAAATGACAAAAAAAAATACGACACTAAGCATGAAGTCTGTGTCGTGACCGTGATCGGCAAGGATGGCAGACAGCGGCCATGCGGGAAGGTTTTCAAGGGTGCCAGTTACCTGTCTTCGCACAAAAGGAGAAACCACACCGGGCAAAAAACCTGTGACGTGACCGTGTTCGAAGAGGCTGGCCAGCGGCGGCCATGCGGAAAGGTTTTCGGTAATGCTAACGCCCTGTCGGATCACAAAAGCAGGGCTCACGGTCGGCAAAAAATCTGTGGGGTAACAGTGGTCGGGGAGAATGGCCAGCCGCGGCAGTGCGGGAGAGTTTGCAAGAATATTTATGCCCTGTCAAATCACAAAAGGAGAGAGCACACGGGGCAAAAAACCTGTGACGTGACCGTGGTTGGGGTGGATGGGCAGCTGCAGCCATGCGGGCTGGTCTGTAAGAATGCTAAATCCCTGGCAGACCACAAGAGAAGACATCGAAAACGCAAAACTGTTGGTGCGAATCAGTACGATGTCCCCAAACCTTGATTTGACACCCGCCCTTTCATTTCTTTGATCTATCCTTCCTGTCTGTATACCAGAAAGCAAGAATAGAATTATTAAACACTCACTCTTTGTGGCACTGCCGCTGTTGTTGATATTGTCGTCTTTTGCCTGTCAGGCTGAAGCGTTGACAAGGCTTTTTATTGTCGAGTTCGGACAGAAGGCAGGTTTTTTAAACCAGAGCTGTTTTATAAAGCGTGACCAGCATCTATGTTCAGACATTGCCGACACAAGGGACTATGCGGTATTGGATTCGCCACCTGACGAAAAACCACTCTGGCCCGGAGGTTATAGGGTAAAAACGGCCCTTATTGAATCGATATCATGGCAATGGCTTTACGTCACTGATCTTCTGGTTGCTTACGAATTGATCCCGACGACCAAAAATGCCCCTATATGTGTCAACCCATACTCATGGCTGTCTTTAGAGGTGGTTGTCGCTGTTGTCTTGCTTTCAACAAGCTATTGGAACCTCTGTACACCGCTGTTTAGCGCCATTGAACAACAAACCAAGAGTCAGGATAACTCGTTTGCGATCACCACTATGATGGTTGGCTCTGAACAAACCCCACAGCAGGGGCAGCCATCAAAAGCATGCAGCCAACATGCCTTAAAAGCCAACATCCACCCTGCAGGCTCTCGCAGCAGCCACCTGAATACTGAATGTGGCGACGGTAACAGATGCCCAAAAAAACAGCTGCATACTTTGGGTTTAAATTGTTTTGTTGATCATTGTTGTGGCGTTTGTCAATGGCGACAATCATCCGATAGCAGTGGGGTTGATGGTTGGTCGCTGAATTTAAAAGAAAGTTTCACAAACCAAACAGAAGCAACCTCCGGACAAAGCCCATGCCCCCATTTGGCTTTTGGATACTGCCTGCTTTGCATGGGGGATCTTGATCCGGAAAACGCTAAACACTCTCGACATAAACCGCTTTTCGAAAGATGGGTTGATTTCTCTCGTATACCACTTCGATGCGACTTTGACCAACCACCACAGAGTCTTTGCGAAAAATTCGGAAGTCCCATGACACTTAACCTTAGAGAGACAGAACAAACAGTCACTGACTTATCTCAATTGTGTCAGACCCAGCCTCAACTTTCACAGTCAGGTACACCACAATTCACAGACTACCGAGGACAAAAAACCTGTCACGTAAAAGTAATCGGGGAAAATGGCCAGAAGCGTTCATGCGGCGCGATGTTCAGACATACTAAAGCCCTGTCGGATCACAAAAGTCTATGCCACAGCTGGCGACAAATCTGTGACGTGACTGTGGTCGGGGAGGATGGTCAGCCACGCTTATGCGGGATGATCTACAGAAGTACTTGCGCCCTCAATGATCACAAAAGCAAATTCCACAGGGGGCAACAGACCTGTGGCGCGATCGTGGTCGGGGAAGATGGCCGACAGCAGCAATGCGGGAGGGTCTGCAAGAACAGTAATTCCCTGTCGTACCACAAAAGAAGAGATCACAGCGGGCAAAAAACCTGCAACGTAACAGTAGTCAGGGAAGACGGCCAGCATTGGCCATGCAGAAAAGTCTGCAAAAATGCTGCATCTCTGTCAGCTCACAAAAGCAAATGTCACAGTGGGCAGAGAAGCTGTGATGTAACCATGATCGGGGCCAATGGCCAACAGCGCCGATGTGGGACAGTCTTCAAGAATGTTCATGCTCTATCGAATCACAAAATCAGAGTACACACAGATAAACAAGCCTGTGATGTGACCGTGATTGGGGAAGATGGTCTGCAACGGCCATGCGGGAGGATTTGTAAGAATGCTAAATCTATGTCGGAGCACAAGAGAAAACACCGAAAACGCAAGCCTGCTGATCTGGACCAGGAGGATGATCTCAGTCCCTGATCAGACGCCCGCCCTTTCACGGGGTGGTCCATCCTTCCTCTCTGTAAATTAAAATGCAAGGATAGAATTATTAAACGCTCACTCTTTGCGGCACTGTTGCTGATATTGTTGTTGTCTATCTTCAGCCAGGCAAAAGCGTTGACAAGGCGTTTTGTGGTTGAATTTGGACAGAAGAGCGATTTTCCAAACCAGAGCTTTTCTATAAAGCGTGCCCCGCACACCTTTTCAGACATTGTTGACACAAACGGCTATGCAGGATCAGATTCTCTTGCTGATAAAAAACGACACAGTGTTTGCAATTATGGAGTAAAAACGACCATCATCGAGTCGAGTTCGTGGCAATGGCTCTATGCTACTCATCTGTTGGTTGGTTACGAATTTATCCCGACTACGAAAGATACTCCTTTTGGCTCTCTCTTATATTCATGGCTACCTGTAGAAGTGGTTGCCGTTGTTGCCCGGCTTTTAAAAAGCTATTGGAAGCCCAATTCACCGCTGTTTTTTTCGATTGAACCACAAAAGGTAACCTCTATGCTGACAAAGAGGGGTTACCCGTTTGCGATCACCACTATGATGCATGGTTCTGGAGGTAGCTCATTACAATATCCAACATCACAATCATCCGGCCACCAAGCTTCGGCAGCCACCACCCACTCCTCAAGCTCTTTCACCAGCCTCCTTTATTCTGATTCCGGCAGTGGTAACGGAGACACTGAACAATACTCACACACTTTAGGTTTAAATTGTTTCATCCATCCCTGTTATGGCGTCTGTCAATTGCGACCATCAGGAGCAACATCCAGACAAAGCTCACGTTCTCATTCGGTGAATGAACACTGCCTTAGCTCCATAAACCATTTTGATTTTGGAAATGCTACACACTCAATGAGTGCGGAGCCCGCCTGTGCCAATGCCCTTGAAGGGAGATTTAATGATGATGTACAAGTGCCCGGGAAGTTGTCTGCCAACGCTGATGACTGGGTTATAATCGATGGGTTACTCAGTCTGAGCAATCATTGTCTTCCGGAAGAAAACGGGATTTCCTGTACGGCTCCCAATCTCACAGACCCAACGGAGACTCCATTTTCGGGTTGCCTTCCTTCCGGAGGGGCCGCCCATCACCAACAAGCTCTGACGAATCAAAGAGACTACATCGCACAAAAAACCTGTGACATGACTGTGGTTGGGAAGGATGGTCAGCAGCAATCATGTGGGAAAGTCTGCAGAAGTATTAAAGCCCTGTCAGATCACAAAGGCAAAATCCACAGCGGGCAGCAAACCTGTGGCGTGACCATAGTCAGGGAGGATAGTCAACAGCAGCCATGCGGGACTGTCTGCAAGAATGTTCAAGCCTTGTTGAATCACAAGAGAATCGCACACAGCGGGCAACAAACCTGTGAAGTAAAAGTAGTCGCAGAGAATGGCCAGCTGCTGCCATGCGGGAAGGTCTGCAAGAATACTATTGCTCTGGTAAGTCACAGAAGAAGAACCCATAGCGGACAACGAGTTTGTGGTGTCACCCTGGTCGGAGAGGGTGGCCGGAAGCGGCCATGTGGGTGGGTCTGTCAGAGTGCTCAGGCTTTGTCACAGCACAAAAGCGGATACCACTCCGGGCAGAAAACCTGTAACGCGATGGTGGTTGGAGAAAATGGCCAGCAGCGGCCATGCGGAACCTTCTTCAGGAACGCCCGCGCCCTGTTGAATCACAAGAGAAGATGCCACACCGGGAAAAAAGTCTGTGACGTGACCGTAGTCGGGGAGGATGGCCAGCCGTGGCCGTGCGGGAAACTTTCCAAGAATGCCTTAGCTCTGTCGGTTCACAAAAGCAAAGCCCATTCCGGGCAAAAAACTTGTGAAGTGACCATGGTCGGGGAGGATGGCCAGCTGCGACCCTGCGGGAAGTTATGCAAAAATGCCGGAAGCCTGACAGATCATAAAAGAAGACACCATAGCGAGCCACAAACCTGTGAAATGACTGTGGTCGCTGAGGATGGTCAGTCGCGACCGTGCGGGAAGGCCTGCATAAGTGCTCGCGCTCTCTCGAGTCACAAAAGAGTAGAGCACACCGTGCAACAAGCCTGTGATGAGATCGTGATTGGGGAAGATGGTCAGCAACGGCCATGCGGCAGGATTTGCAAGAATGCTGAATCTGTGTCGGAGCACAAGAGAAAACACCGGAAACGCAAGCCTGCTGATTTGAACCAGAGCGATGACCCCGGTCCCTGATTTGACAACTGCCTTTTCATTTTCTTGATCTATCCTTTCTTTCTAGACCGGAAGGCAGGGATAGAATTATTAAATATTCACTCTTTGCGTTATCGCTTGGGCTACTGTCGTTCTCTATTGTCTGCCAGACCGAAGCGTTGACAAAACGTTTTGTTGTTGAACTTGGGCAGAAAACAGGTTTTTCAAACCAGAGCATTTCTATGATGCATGACCTGCATAATTTTTCAGACATTGCCGACAAAAACGGCTACGCAGGATCAGATTCAAAACCCGATAAAAAACGACAAAGGATTAACAGTCACAGAGCAAAATCGAACATCATTGAATCGATTTCGTGGCAGTGGCTTTATGCCACTCACCTACCGGTTGCCTATGAACTGATCCTTACCACCAAAGATGCTCCTATGAGCATCACCCTTTATTCATGGCTACCTGTAGAAGTGGTTATCGTTGTCGCCTGGATTTTAAAAAGCTATTGGAGTTCCGATTCACCGCTGTTTAACCCGATTGAAGAACAAGAGGCAACCTCTGTGTTGACAGAGGGGAGGCACTCCTTTGCGGCCATCACTATGATGATTGGCGCGGGACACAACCAACAACCAAACCTGTCATCAGAGTCATCCAGCCAGCCAGCCCCGGAGACAACTACCCACCGCTCAGGCTTTTCCATGAGCTACTTAAATACTGACTATGGTGATGGCAACAGAGGCCCTCAAAAACACCTGCATACTCTGGGTCTGAATTGTTTTGTCTATCCCTGTCGTGGCGTTTGTATACTCCGAACATCACCCGTTAGCACGGAGGCTATTGAATTGTCGCTGAATTCGGGGGAAAGTTCGACAAGCCAAACAGAAGCTGAATCCGGACAAAGCTCATGTCCCCACTCAGCTGTTGGACGCTGCCTTCGTTGCATAGGCCATTTTGATCCTGAGAACGCTGCAGATTCCCAAAAAGAACTGCTTTTCGAGTCATGGACTGATCTCCCCCCCCTTCAAGAACTTTGGGATTCTGATCAACTATTACTGAATCTTTCCGAAGCAATCGGAATCGCCGTAATGCTTAACCATACAGAAACACAACAAACAGACAATGAATCATCCCAACTGAGTCAGAGCCAGCCTCATCTTTCACAGTCAGGCGCAATGCAAGCAACAGACAACATCGAACAATGCGTCTGGGAGACGGGAGAAGACTGGGAGGATGGCCAGTGGCGGCTTTGCAGGGGGGGAGGCAAGAGTACTCAAGGTCTGTCAGATGACAAACAAAGAGACCACAGCAGACCAAAAACCTGTGACGTGATCATAGTCGGGAAAGATGGCCAGCAGCGGCCATGTGGCATGGTCTATAAGCACGCTCAATCGCTGTCGTCACACAAAAACAGATACCACACTGAGCAAAAAAACTGTGATGTGACTGTAATCGGAAAGGATGGCCTGCCGCGACCATGCGGCAGGACCTATAAGAATCTTCAATCGCTGTCGTCACACAAAAACAGATACCACAGTGGGCAAAAAAACTGTGATGTAACCGTGATCGGAAAGGATGGCCAGCCGCGACCGTGCGGGGTGCTCTGCCGGAATAGTAACGCCCTGTGGGGGCACAAAACAAGAGCCCACACCAGGCAACAAACCTGTGTCGTGACCATGATCGGGGAGGATGGCCAGCAGCGGCCGTGTGGGGCGGTCTGCAGGAATTTTGTAGCCTTGTGGAATCACAAGAGAAACGTCCACAGCGGGAAAAAAAACTGTGACGTAGCTGTGGTCGGGGAGGATGGACAACAGCGGCCATGCGGGAAGGTCTGCAAGAATGTTAATTCCTTGTTGCACCATAAACTAAAAGACCACACCGGGGAAAAAAAATGTCAGGTCACAGTGGTCGGGGAAGGTGGCCGACAGCGGCCATGCGGGAAGGTTTGTAGCAATGCTGCAGTTCTGTCGGCTCACAGAGCCCAATGTCACAACGGGCAAAAAACCTGTGACGTAACAGTGGTGGGGGAGGATGGCCAGCAGCGGTCATGCGGAAAGGTTTGCAAGAATATTCATGTCCTGTGGAATCACAAAAGCAGAAAGCACACCGGGCAGCAGGTCTGTGATGCGACCGTGATCGGGGAGGATGGTCAAAAACGGCCCTGCGGGATGATTTATAAGAATGCTAAATCCCTGTGGGATCACAAGAAAATACATCGAAAACGCAAGCCTGCTGATTTGGACCAGATCGATGACATCAGTCCCTGATCTGACATCCGCCCTTTCTCGAGGTTTTCTTGATCTATCCTTCCTCTCTGTGAACCAGAAAGCAAGGATGGAATTATTAAACACTCACTCATTGCGGCACTGCTGGTATTTTTGTTGTCTGCTGTTTGCCAGGCCGAAACGTTGACAGAACCTTTTATTGTTGAGTTTGGAGAGAAAACAGGTTTTCCAAACCAGAGCTTTTCTATGAAGCGTCACCTGAATACATTTTCAGACATGGCCGACGCAAACGGCTATGCAGGACCGGGCTCGCTGTTTGATAACAAACGATCCGGGATTGGCCGTTATGGAGCAAAAATATCTATCATTGAATCGACTTCATGGCAGTGGCCATATGCCACTTGCCTGCTGGCCGCTTTTGAATTGATCCTGATCGCCAAGAATGTTCCTATAAGCGCCATCCCTTATTCGAGCCCGGATTCAACACTGTTTAACCCTATTGAACAGCAGGAAGTAACATCTATGCTGACACAGGGGGATCGCTCACTTGCGGCCATCATCAGGATGTTTGGCTCTGAACATAGGCAACAACAAGGCCAGCCTTCAGAATCATCCGTTCAGGAAAAAACAGAAGCTTCCTCTCATCAAACAGGCTCTCTCACCAGTCCACTGAATGTTGACTATAGCGACGGTAACGGAGGCCCTCAAAAAAAATCGCATACTTTAGGCTTAAATTGTTTCGCCTATCCTTGCAGTGGCATTTGTCAATTCCGGCCACCATCCGATAGCGGAGAACGATCTGAAAGGCCGGTGAATTCTGAAGAAAATTCGACCATCCAGACAGAAGCAACATCCGGACAAAGCTCATGCTCTCATTTGGCTTATGGGTGCTGCCTTCGTTGCATGGTGTATTGTGATCCTCCAAGCACCACAAATTTACTGCAAAACCCGCCTTTCGAAACATGGTTTGATCTCTCTTCCATGCAATCCCCATACGTCACTGATCAAATATTTCAGAGTCTTTTCGAAGAAATCGGAATTTCCATATTGCTTGACCATTCAGAAACACAACAAACCACCGCTGAATCATCCCAATCGAGTCAGAGCCAGGCTCACCTTTCACAGTCCGGCGCAATACAGGCCAAAGATAACTGCCAACAAATCTGTGACGAGACACTAGTCGGGGAGGATGGCCGGGAGTGGGAGTGCGGGGCGGTGTGCAAGAATGCCCGAGGTATGTCGTGTCATAAAAGAAGATTCCACAGCGGGCCACAAACCTGTGACGTACTCGTGATCGATGAGGGTGGCCAGACGAGGCCATGCGGGAGGGGCTGTGAGAATGCTAATGCCCTGTCGTATCACAAAAAAAGAGACCACAACGAGCAACAAATCTGTGACGTGGATGTGGTCAGAGAGGACGGTAAAAAGCAGAGATGCGGGATGGTCTGCAAAAATGCTCTATCTCTGTCATCTCACAAAAAAGTAGTCCACAGCGGGCAACAAACCTGTGACGAGACTCTGGTCGGGGACGATGGCCAGCCACGGCCATGCGGGCTTGTCTTCAAGAATAATCCATCTCTAAGGGTTCATAAAAGCAGATACCACACCGGGCAAAAAAACTGTGACATGACCGTAGTTGGAGAGGATGGCCAGCAGAGGCCCTGCGGGACAGTCTGCAAAAATGGTCGCGTCCTGGTGCAACACAAAAGCAAATTCCACGGTGAACAAAAAATATGTGACGTGTTAGGAGTCAGGGAAGATGGCCTGCAATGGGCATGTGGGGCGGCTTTCAAGAGCGCCCGCGCCCTGTCGGATCACAAAAGCGAATGCCACTCCGGGCAAGAAATCTGTGACGCCACCGTGATCGGGAAGGATGGCCAGCAACAACCATGTGGGACAGTCTGTAAGAATGTTATGGCGCTGTTGGAACATAAGACAAGACATCGAAAACGCAAGGTGGTTGATGTGAATCAGGAGTGATGACTTCTGCCCGGACTCAAAAGGTAAAGTGAATGAATTGCTGGATACAGCTGCTGAGCCGCAATATGTGTCCTGGAAATCCTATAAAAAAGTGCATATGGAGTATTGAAAAATCTGTTCTTTAGATCTGGGAATTCTGTTTGATTTTGTGCATGATTGTGCACTGGCCAAAAGCCATTGGAGGCTGCTAATTCGCCTTTAGTGGAAATGCCATCATCAATAGGTATGAAAAACACAGGCATTTTCCGATTAGATTGATCATACGGCATAGGATTACGTTTGCCGTGACTGGGGGAGACACCGCATGTTCGAGGCTAGTGCCGTATTTAAGCCTGAATTCATCCAGCAGAGTCCAGCCAAACTTTGGGAGGCTATTTCTCCACAATACAGCGTGGATGAGTCAGCCTTGCTGGCACAGCTGACCGGTTTGGCCAGGCCTGATCCGCAGCAGCTCGCTGCAGTGACCCGACGAGCCACCGACCTGGTCGAACAGGTTCGAGCCCGGGAAGATTCCACTCATATGATTGACTCCATGCTGTTGCAATACAGTCTGGATACCCGTGAAGGTATTCTGCTGATGTGCCTCGCAGAAGCCCTGATGAGAATTCCTGACTCGGAAACTGCGGATGCCCTGATTCGCGACAAGCTCAGTGTCGCTGAATGGGAAAAACATCTCAAACAAAGTGACTCACTATTGGTGAATGCTTCCACCTGGGGGCTGATGTTGACCGGTAAGGTGGTGACATTGGGCAAGTCTGAAGACGGCCGCCCGGCTAGCGTGATTGGTCGATTGGTTAAAAAAATGGGTGAGCCCGTGATTCGTCAGGCTGTGAATCAGGCGATGAAAATTATGGGTGAGCATTTTGTACTGGGTCGCACGATTTCAGAAGCGCTTAAGAATGGTCGAAAGCCAAGAGAGAAAGGCTACACCTATTCTTTTGATATGCTGGGTGAAGCGGCACTGACCGAAAAAGATGCACAGAAATATCTGGCTTCCTATATGGCGGCTGTCGAGTCCGTTGGCCTGGAACAGAGTATCGGTGATAAAGGCCTTCGTCCCACCGTTTCTATCAAACTGTCTGCCTTGCATCCCCGTTATGAAGTGGCCAATGAAGCCCGTGTTCTTAAAGAACTGTTTGGCAGTGTGCTGGGACTGATTCGAAGTGCCAGAAGTCTGAATGTGGGAATCACCATTGATGCCGAAGAGCAAGATCGCCTTGAGCTGTCACTGAAACTGTTCGAGAAGCTCTACCGTCATCCTGAATGCCGGGGGTGGGGTGGTTTTGGATTGGTTGTTCAGGCCTACGGTAAGAGAGCACTCCCCGTTCTTGCCTGGTTGGCTGCTCTGGCAAAAGAGCAGGGTGATGAAATTCCTGTGCGTTTGGTAAAAGGCGCCTACTGGGACAGTGAAATCAAACTGTGTCAGCAGTCAGGATATTCCGGCTACCCGGTTTATACTCGCAAAGAAGCAACAGACGTCGCTTATTTGGTGTGTGCACGTTTTCTGCTGAGTGAGCCTGTTAAAGGGACTATTTATCCCCAGTTTGCTACCCACAATGCTCATACTGTCGCCAGCATTCTGAGCATGGCTGAACACAAACAATATGAATTCCAGCGTCTGCACGGAATGGGCGATGCCCTCTATAACACAGTGCTGGATCAGGAAAAATCAGACGTTCGCATTTATGCACCCGTGGGTAGTCACAAAGATTTGCTGCCCTACCTCGTGCGCCGACTACTGGAAAATGGAGCTAACTCATCCTTTGTTCATCGTCTGGTGGATGCCAGGACGCCTGCGGTGGATCTGGTGCATCATCCTGTCAGTGTGCTTGAGAAACACAGCTCTCTGGCCAATGACCGAATTCCCTTACCTTCAGATATTTTTGGAGGGGACAGAGTCAATTCCATAGGTGTAAATATCGATATTGAGTCCCAATGGCAGCCTTTTTCGAAATCGGTTCAGAAGTTTATGAGCCAAACATGGCAGAAAGGCCCTGTGATTTCCGGTCAACAGGTTGAAACTGGAATAGCGGTAGATGTGCAGTGTCCTTATCAGCTCAGTGAGCTGGCTGGTCGTCTGTATTACGCCGGAGAAAAAGAAGTGGATCAGGCTATTTCAGTGGCTCACAAGGCGTTTGACAGCTGGAATCAGACGCCAGTAGAAACTCGTGCCCAGAGCCTTGAAAAGCTGGCAGGTCTGTTGGAAGCCAATCTTGAAGAGCTGGTGGCACTCTGTCACAAAGAAGCCGGCAAGACGATTCACGACAGTCTCGATGAAGTGCGAGAGGCGGTTGACTTCTGTCGTTATTATGCCAACCAGGCTCGTGAGAAATTCTCTGCACCTCAGGTTATGCCCGGGCCTACCGGCGAATCTAATGAGCTTTATCTGACCGGTCGTGGTGTATTCCTTTGCATCAGTCCCTGGAACTTCCCTCTGGCTATTTTCCTGGGGCAGGTTGTCGCGGCTCTGGCCTCTGGTAACACCGTTGTGGCTAAGCCCGCCGAGCAAACTACTCTCATTGCGGCACGTGCTGTTGAGATGATGCTGGAAGCCGGCGTGCCTGCCGATGTGATTCAATTGGTTCCGGGTGAAGGTAAGGATATTGGTCATCAGTTGACCACCGATCCCCGAATTGCTGGTGTCGCTTTCACCGGTTCAACCCAGACAGCGAGACTCATAAACCAGACTCTGGCTGCGCGTGAGGGCGCTATCATTCCACTGATCGCTGAGACCGGTGGTCAGAATGCCATGATCGTAGACTCCACTGCTCTGCCGGAGCAGGTCGTTAATGACGTTGTTCAGTCAGCTTTCGCCAGTGCCGGGCAGCGTTGTTCTGCTCTGCGGGTTCTCTACGTTCAGGATGATATTGCTGAACGTATTGAGGACTTGCTGGTCGGTGCGATGGCAGAACTGAAGGTGGGTAATCCAGCTCTGCACGAAACAGACCTTGGTCCTGTCATCAGCGAAGTTGCCCACACAGGACTGCAGGCTCATGTCGATCGCATGAAGCAGGAAGCACGGTTGATTGCTGAAGTGGATCTGGGCGCTGAGTGCAATCAAGGTTACTTTATTGCGCCGGTTGCCTTTGAAATTGAGAGCATCAGCCAACTGGAAAAGGAACAGTTTGGTCCGATTCTTCACGTGGTCCGCTATAAGGCTTCTGAACTGGATAAAGTGATTCAGGAAATTAACGGCACAGGTTACGGTTTGACTCTGGGGGTACACAGCCGCAACGAAGCGACTTCGTCTTACATTGAGCAGAGCCTCAAGGTAGGTAACGCTTACATAAACCGTAATCAGATTGGTGCAGTAGTTGGTGTTCAGCCATTTGGTGGGCAGGGACTCTCCGGCACAGGCCCAAAAGCCGGTGGACCTCACTATCTGTATCGCTTTGCTACTGAACGTACCCGCACTATCAATACAACGGCAGTCGGTGGTAACGCCACGCTGTTGTCTCTGGGGGCTGGTCACTGATCGTCTTTGCCTGCCCTTTATGGCTTTAGGGGCAGGGTTGTAGCCTTTACTCTTTTTCAGATGCTCTGAAAACAAAATCTTGCCTGTGTCTCTGTTGGGAGCGGATCAAATTTCTGTCTGACAGTACTCAGGACAAGTTATGCAGTATGGAGAAAAATAATGATTATAAATACCTTTGCGACAATTATGACGTTTGTCGTGTATCTGGGCATGATGCTGATGATAGGCCTCTGGGCCTGGAAGCGGACTTCAGACTCTGAAGATTACTTTCTGGGTGGACGCAGTTTGGGACCCTGGCCTGCTGCCCTGAGTGCAGGCGCTTCTGATATGAGTGGCTGGCTTCTGCTGGGTTTGCCGGGTTATGCCTTTGCATCAGGCGTTGAAGCCTTCTGGTTGGCCGGTGGCCTGCTGGTGGGTACCTGGTTGAACTGGTTACTGATGGCCCGTCGTCTGCGTGTCTACAGCGCAGCTTCCGGAAATGCCCTCACCCTGCCGGAATTCTTTACCAATCGCTTCCGTGATACTTCAAAGGTGCTGCAGGTAGTATCGGCGCTCTTTATCCTGCTGTTCTTCCTGTTCTACACAAGCTCCGGTCTGGTTGCCGGTGGCAAGTTGTTCGAAACAGTATTCGGCCTTGATTATAGCTGGGCGGTCATCATCGGAACGCTCTGTGTGATTTCTTATACCTTGTTCGGTGGCTTCCTGGCTGTTTCCTGGACAGATCTGGTTCAGGGCCTTTTGATGGCCGCGGCTATGGTGATCGTACCGGTTATTGCATTGCAAACCGGAAGCTCCGATGCGTCAGTGTTTGAGCAGCTGCGTGTTCATAACTCCGAACTGTTGAATCCATTTACCACGTCTGACGGCAATGCTCTCGGGTGGATGGCCATTATTTCTCTGGTCGCCTGGGGGTTGGGTTACTTTGGTCAGCCTCATATCCTGGCGCGTTTTGCCGGAATCCGTTCGGAACAGGATGTACCTACAGCCCGTCGTATAGCAGTGAGCTGGAGTGCTATCTCCATGCTAGGTGCCATTTTGGTGGGGCTGATCGGTTTGCTCTATATCAATGAAACAAATCAGTCTCTGGGTGATGGTGAAACGATCTTCATGGTATTGGTCAACGCACTGTTCCATCCGGTCGTCGCCGGCATTCTGCTCGCTGCTATTCTGGCTGCGATCATGAGTACCGCTGACTCTCAGCTATTGGTGTCTTCTTCTGCACTGGCAGAAGACTTTTACAAGGCAGTGATTCGCAAGAATGCTGAGCAGAAAGAGGTTTTGATGGTTGGTCGTTTGGCGGTAGTCCTCATCGCTCTGGTCGCCCTTGTTCTGGCTATGTCGCCTGACAGCTCCGTTCTGGGTCTGGTCTCATATGCCTGGGCTGGATTTGGTGCCGCATTCGGCCCCGCACTGATCATGAGTCTCTACTGGAAACGTATGAATCGCAACGGTGCTCTTGCGGGGATTATTGTTGGTGGTGTCACTGTTGTTTTGTGGAAACAAGTGTCCGGGGGTATCTTCGACCTCTACGAAATTGTGCCAGGCATTTTGTTTGCTCTCATTGCCATTGTTGTTGTCAGCCTGATGTCTTGCGAGCCTGAAGCGGAAATCGTGGATGAGTTTGATGGGGTAGAAAAAGCTCTGGCCTGAAGGCCATGAGTATTCCAGTGGCTGCGGTTTAAAGAGCAGTCACTGGATTACTGACGTACATCATTCTCAGCACTCACCCAGCCGTAAACTTTACCTGCCAGTAAGGCGCCAACAACAGGCGCTACCCAGAACAACCATAACTGGGCAGTTGCCCAATCACCGACAAATACTGCCACGCTGGTGCTTCGGGCCGGGTTAACCGAGGTGTTACTCACCGGAATGGTTATCAGGTGAATCAGGGTTAGACACAAGCCTATAGCGACTGGCGCAAAACCCGCGGGAGCGCGCTTATCGGTCGCTCCAAGAATGACCATAAGAAACATAAAGGTCATCACTACCTCAGCGATCAGCACCGCCACCATTGAGTAGCCGCCAGGGGAGTGGGCCCCATAGCCATTTGAAGCAAAACCATCCGATACATCAAAATCCGGTGCGCCTGAGGCAATGAAATACAATATTGCCGCACCGGCGATACCCCCAGCCACTTGTGCGATAATGTAGGGAACCAGTTCATTCAACGGGAATCTGCCACCGGACCATAAACCAAAGGATACGGCAGGGTTTAAATGGCTCCCGGAAACGTGGCCAATAGCGTACGCCATGGTCAGAACGGTTAAGCCAAATGCCAAAGAGACACCAGCAAAACCGATACCCAGTTCAGGAAAGCCAGCAGCCAGTACTGCACTGCCACAACCGCCTAATACCAACCAAAGCGTACCGAAAAACTCAGCCGCCAATTTGTTTGTTAAGCTCATCATATTTTCCTGATTAAAGCTAACAGCACACCAGTTGGAATCGCATCAACAGCGACTGTTAAGCCGACTTATAATACGAAGACAATGTATTGATTTTCGATACCTTCCCTCGCCTGATTCAATTTAGTCAGTAAAAGCCATTCTGTCCTGCAAATTATTAGGAAATGGTCGTTAGTTTGTTTTTTTGTTTAAACTTTTAGCGTGTTTTTTTGAATGTCTGTTCGAAAACTTTTCATTCGTTACAACTTTTTTGTTTTTTGCAAAGTTATGAATATGAATGCTTTTCATTTGGTTTTGTGAGTTCGATGTTCATTGTTTGGGTGCCGTTATTACTCAAGGGTTACCCGGTTAGCTTCTTCAAGACTGGTTATACCCTCCAGAACCTTTAACAATCCAGATTGGCGAAGGTTGTTAAACCCTTCTTTCTGGGCAATTTCGGCAATTTGAAGGGAGTTACCCTCTTCCATAATGATCTGCTGTAGAGCCGGTGTGATTTTTACGACTTCATAGATGCCTACACGGCCTTTGTAACCCTTGCTGCATTGATCACATCCCTTGGGCCCAAAAATTTTGGCACCCTCGATCTGCGCTTCTGTAAAGCCTTCTTCCAGCAACGTTTCTTTTGGGATCTCTTTTTGTTCCTTACAGTGACTGCATAAACGTCGAGCCAGACGCTGGGCAATGATCAGGCTGACAGAGGTAGCAATGTTGAAGGAAGGAACTCCCATATTTTGCAGGCGTGTCAGAGTTTCCGGAGCGCTGTTGGTGTGCAGTGTGGACATGACCATGTGACCGGTCTGGGCCGCTTTGATGGCAATGTTGGCCGTCTCAAGGTCTCTAATTTCCCCCACCATAATGATGTCGGGATCCTGACGAAGGAAGGCTCTCAGAGCCTGGGAGAAATCCATTCCCTGCTTTGGGTTAACGTTCACCTGGTTGATGCCCTCCAGATTGATTTCTACAGGGTCCTCGGCCGTGGAAATGTTTCTTTCCGGGGTATTGAGTATATTAAGACCTGTGTAGAGAGAGACGGTCTTACCCGAACCGGTGGGGCCAGTGACCAGAATCATACCCTGGGGTTGGTGTAGGGCTTCCATGTACATTTCTTTCTGGGTTTCTTCATAACCCAGGGCATCAATACCCATTTGGGCACTGGAAGGATCAAGAATCCGCAGTACAATTTTTTCACCCCAAAGGGTGGGCAGGGTGTTAACCCGGAAGTCGATGGATTTGCTTTTGGACAGACGCATTTTAATACGGCCATCCTGAGGTTTACGTCGTTCTGAAATATCCATAGCGGACATTATTTTCAGACGGGATGCAATTCTGGGCGCCAGGCCTGAAGGGGGTTTGGCGGTTTCATGGAGAACACCGTCGGTTCGAAAGCGCACCCGATAGGTTTTTTCATAAGGTTCAAAGTGAAGGTCCGACGCACCTGTTTTGATGGCGGTTAGCAGCATTTTATTTACGAATTTTACGACAGGAGCATCGTCATCTTCTCCTCCTGCTACTTCCTCATCGGTATCTTCGACGGCACCGACTTCCAGCTCTTCAAGGTTACCAAACTCATCGTCATCTAAATTCGACAGGGCATCAAAACCACTATCCAGCAGTTGATCAATAAACTTGTCCAGTTTATCTTCTTCAACCATTACCGAATCCACCATGAGGCCGCTGCTGAACCGGATTTCGTCAATGGCTGTATGGTCACTGGGATCAATAACCCCGACAAACAACCTGGTACCCCGTTTTATCAGAGGGATAAGTTTGTGCTTGCGGATCAGCTTTTCCTGAATCAGGTTTTTTGGGACGTTTTCAGGGTCAAAGGCGTTAAGGTCCATGACTGGCATGCCAAATTCTTCCGCGGTAGCCACGGATATGTCTTTGGCGCTGAGCAGTTTTTCCCGGATCAGGTAACTGGACAGGGGCTGCTTTGTTTTAGTTGCCTGTGAAAGTGCTGAGCGGAGTGTCTTTTCATCAATTAGCTGGTCGACAACCAGTCGAGCAGCCAGTCCTGTCAGAGGTTTATCGACCATGCCTTGTCTATCCGTTTTATTGTTCTTGAGTATGTTCTCTGATTTCTACTATATCAGCACTAAGACAAGAGCATAAACAGGATATTTAGTAAAGTGTTGAAGCGGGCGCGTCGTTCCCGGGAAAGGAAGTCCGGTAACGACAAAGCCATTACCAGAGATAATGGCGTTGTCGACACTCTATAGAGGTCAGGTGTCAGCCTCTATTCAATGACCGGCAGGGTAAAGTGCAGAAGACGAGTTTGGGTTTCGACTTCGCCGTTGTTGTAGCTCACCAGCATGAAGGTTTTGTCCCCCTGTGCAGTATCAGGACCCAGTGCAATGGCTTCAAAATTGGCCTCATGAATATCGAAGTCTGGTTTGTCAGGCATCTGTCTCAGAGAATCAGGGTGGTTGCTGGCAAAGAGCAGTGTCTTGGACATAAAGTCTTTGGGTGTTTTCATAAATACTTTGTTCAATGCTTCGTCAACAAAGGTTTCATTGCCTTTGAAATTCTTGCCGCTGCTCAGATCGACCAGATAAACCTTGGTGATAAAGCTGGGCTGAGCACCCTGATAAGGCATTTCTGTTTTCTCAAGGAACAGAGCCTTTTTATCATTGAGAACCGCAATATCGCTGACGGTTCGAACAGGATCACTCTTTAGCTGTTTTCTGACAGTGGGGGTGACAACCAGAAGAGAGAAGTTGTAGAGCTTCTCTGACAGAGTTGAAACTACACCCCTGGCGGGAAGCTCATCACTGTTTGAGTATTGTCCGTGCATCAGCTCGTCACCACTGTACAGTCGTTCGGTAGTGAAGGTCACCACCCTGACAGGTGGGACATGTCCCTTGATAGCCCACTTGGTGGCATCCTGAACCAGAGGACCAGCGGCCGCAGCAACGTAAACGTTGCTATCGGGAATATGGTCGAGACTTTTCACACCAAGTCCCTGCTGAATACCACTGAAACCTTTATGTAAAGGAATCCAGTTGTTGTTTTCAAAATGTTTGGGCAGTCTTAATGCGCTATCCACCTGACCTGCTCTGGGATACGCATTCGTAAGCAGAAATTTTGATGACAGACCCACATCACAAAAGTGAACACCTTTTGAGAGTTGCAAAGGGATTTCCCTGAAGGTATGCAGGAAAGCAGCGGGAATCAGGTCAAGGATCGGCACGGAAAAAAATTCATGGGCATCATACCAGGCCTTCAGGAAACCATTGTTCCTGGTCTCAATGCTGGTTTCGTCACGATTGGCGTGTCGGTAACCGTAGCCTGCATAAGCGGGGATATCGATAGCCCTGTAATCAATAACGCCGGTAATGCCCCTTCTTTCACTCTGACTGGAGGCAATCAGCAGTTTGCCGTCCTGAGTCGCTGTGATGCTACTGGGGGAAATATGGCCATCCTTCAGCCAGAGGGGGTGGGTTCTGGCATACTTGCCCTCAGTGATTTGATACTCAGTAACATCATTGGGTGAGAATATGGAGTCACGAGGGTTCTGGCGATCCGGCTTGAGCCTGCTTAAATTGACCTCGTAATAGTGGGGTTTAGAGAAGACGCTCCATCCGTTAGTACCAGTGAAACCTGCCCCGGCATCTCCAGAAAGCAGGAACAGTCTCCCTGCTGAATCATTTCTGGTGGAAACGAAATGCGCACCGGTAATATGAGTGACCTTTCTCTGGGTGTCTGAGGGCATTATGTGGTTGCCCAAGTAACGGACGCCTTTATGAGGGGCCTCTTTACCTGTGGGTTCTTCTGACCAGCCGGTAGCCGAAAGAATGAAGCAAAGCGCTGAGCCAAGCAGGGCACTTCTTCTTTTCATCATTGATTACAACACCTGAAGTGAAACAACCCCATAAAGATAGCCACAATTTTTCATTGCAGGTGTATTTTTGACTGAAGTCGCTCCTAAAGTGCCGGAGGCAGGAAAGAAGTATTTTAAAATCTGAGAGCCAGGTTTGATGTGGTCTGTTTTAAGAAGTCTGGCTAACAGAACCTGTTGCTCTGTTGGTGGATTTTTCAGCGTTTTTGAAGTGTAGGAATGAGAACACCAAGCTCTGGAAAGTATACACTCCGGAAACCGGCTTCTGTAACTTTACGTTGGGGTCGATGTCACAGCAGTTGATAATGAATGGAGAGAATCAAGGTAACAGGCTTTTTGTCAGGGGGCGGTAAGGGTAGGGAGCGTTCTATGGCTTTCAGACTGCTGGCTTCAAACGCCTTTTTACCGTCCAGCACACTGGTCTTTCCCAATGTTCCGTCAGAGTTGATTTCAATTTTCATTTTTACTTCTCCTTCCAGTCGCCTTCTTTTGGCCTGATAGGGATAAACTTTGTAGCGATTGATCCGGTACTGAAGTTTAGCCACCCATTTCTGAAACTCATCTGGTTTTGTGTGCCCGGCTTCTGAGTTGATGAGTTCCTCAACAGGCTCTCCTGTTGTCTGCTGACTGACTGTGGAAGCTGGAGGTTCGGCAGGCCTTGCATCACTGTGTTTTTTTTCTTCGTGTTTGGTCGGTTCTTGCTGAATCTCTTTCTTTTCTGCTCTGGTTGTTATGACTTTCTTGTTTTCTGCTTTTTCAGCCTGCTCTGTTTGTTCAGTGATTTGAGTGTGCTCAGTGTTTTCTTTCTGAGAATCATGCTTTGTTAGTTCCGAGTCGTTTATCGCGTTTGTGCCGGTCAGGCTTTCTTCAATGGCAGGTGTGACAGAGCGGTGATGAGACACCAGTTGTATTTGAATACCCGGTGTTTTGGGAGCAGGCATCCGGATACTTCCGATAAAGCCCAAAAGCAAGGTGTGAAAGACCACTGACAGGGTCAGGGGGATGGCCAGGTGCCTGATGGTGGATTCCTGTTCCATGATTTGCAACCCACGGAGCATAGCAGATTAAACAGGAATTAAATAAGCAGTTATTAGAGAGAAGCCCTGACATGCTCAGGGCTTCTTCAGGATATCAAGCAAGCTTTACCGGGCTATGAAAATCCCCAGGCCCGGTATGACAAAAAAGGCCAGCAACAGATAAAGGAACGCATAAGAGCGATTCTTTACAGCCAGGTCTGACAACTTTTCCGCAGCGTAAAGAGGAATCTCACGCAGCCACTTGATGCCATAAATGAGGGCTACAGCAAACACGTTAAAGAACAAATGTACCAGGGCAATGGTCATGGCGTGCCCGGCTTCTGCACCGACAATGGCCGTTGCCGAAAGTAGGGCTGTGATGGTAGTACCGATGTTAGCACCCAGTGTAACAGGGTACATCTGACGAACGGTGAACACGCCACTGCCCACCAGGGGAACCATCAGGCTGGTGGTGGTAGAAGATGACTGAACCATGACGGTCATAACAGTACCGGAGGCAATACCGGAAACCGGACCACGACCAATAGACTTGTGCAGAACGTCCTTGGCACGACCGACCATAACTTTTTTCAAGAGCTTGCCCAGTCTCACTACTGAGCTGAAGATCAGAAAGATACCGAAGGCGATCATAGTCAGGCCACCCAGTGTGCTGTCCGGCAAAAGGCCTGCAAACTCTTTCACTATATTCACGGCCGGCTTGGTCAGAGGCTTGATAAAATTCAGGCCGCCCATGTCAATAGCAGAGCCACCTACCAGTAATGCGGCTACGTGTTGTGAAATATCTTTCAGGAAACCGGTCATCAATTCCAGAGGTAGCAGAATCAGAACCGCCAGATAGTTAAAGAAGTCGTGAACCGTCGAAGCAGCAAAGGCCCGTTTGAAGGACTTGTCGCAACCCATGTGACCCAGGCTGACCAGAGTATTGGTAATGGTGGTGCCGATATTGGCGCCCATAATCATGGGGATCGCCATTTCAACGGGCAGGCCCCCAGCTACGAGGCCAACGATAACAGAGGTCACCGTACTGGAAGATTGAACCAGGGCGGTGGCAAGGGTACCGGCAATCAGAGCCAGCATAGCATTGTTGGCAAAGCTGAACAGCTCGGCAGCAGCTTCTGCGCCGCCCACAGCCATTTTAAAACCAGAGCCCACTACGCTGACGGCAACCAGGAGAGCGTAGATCCAGAGGATAACTCTCATCCAGATGCGTCCATAGTGCCTGCTGGTGTATTTGTAGTCAGCTTTGGTGCTGGCTTGACTTGTTGCTTCAGACATTTTCTGCACCTTGGTGCTGTTTGGATAAAGGTGGTGGCGAAAATATAGGTGTTTTATTTCAAAAATATTACAGTTATGACTTTTTTTTGAAATATTTAAAGCAGACACCTGTCGATCAATGACAGGCAGTCAGGACAAAGACCGTCTAAAAACGACAGTCATCGTTTTCTGATGTATCTGAAAGCTCAACTCGTTCCACGCCAGAACCTACAGAGCCTTAAAGCGCGGAAACCTGAGTTTAGGGACAGCCCTCAGGGCAGGGAGCAATTACCCGAGAGGCTTGTCAAACATCTGTACTTTAACTGTTTCTCCTGCCTCAACACTTCCCTGGGAAGCAGGCAAAACGATGTAACAATTAGCCATGCTCATGGATCTGAGAATGCCCGACCCCTGACTGCCTGTTGTGACTACCTCGGCTTCTCCTTTCTCGTTGGTTGAGAGTATGCCCCTCTGGAATTCCAGGCGACCGGGATGTTTCTTGAGGGGGGTGAGACAGGTTGCTGGCAGTTCAGCAGCAGGAGCGGGTTTTGCTCCCATCATATGATGCAACGCGGGTGCTGCCAGCTGCTGGAAAGTCACCGTAGCGGAAACCGGATTGCCCGGTAGCCCAAAGAAGATACTGTTGGGAAGTTTACCAAAGGCAAACGGTTTGCCGGGTTTGATGGCCAGTCTCCAAAAGGAAGTATGGCCTATTTCATTGAGAATATCTTTGACAAAGTCGGCTTCACCCACGGATACCCCTCCGGAGGTAATAACCGCATCAGCCTGCTGATCAGCCTCCAGTAAAGCTTTGCAGATCTCCTCGCGGTCATCACGGAGTTTGCCAAGGTCAATCACTTCTGCTCCCAGGCGCTTGAGCATCGCAGATACTGCAAATCTGTTGCTGTCGTATATATTGCCCTGACCCAGTGTTTCACCGGGCAGTTTCAGCTCATCACCCGTTGAAAAGAGCGCTACTTTAATTTTGCGAACGACCGAAACTGTGGGGAGTCCCAATGAAGCCAGCAGCCCTACATCCTGAGCTTTGATGATGTGACCCTTTTCAAAAACCTGAGAGCCATGAAGAATATCTTCACCGGCACGGCGAATGTGATCACCTGAGCGGGAAGGGGGCTTGCGAAAAGCAATACCCTGTTCAGTTTTCTCGGTCTGCTCCTGCATGATGACGGTATCGGCACCTTCGGGAAGAGAGGCACCAGTCATGATTCTTATACAGTGAGCAGCGGGCAGAGTACCCTGATAAGGGTGTCCGGCCAGGGATTTTCCGGCCAGCGGCATTACAGAATGTTGTGCCAGGTCGCCGAAACGGAGTGCATACCCGTCCATGGCTGAATTATCGTGGGACGGAACGTTAACCGGCGAAATGATCGTGTCAGAAAGAACCCTGTCCAGGCAGTCAGCCAGAGCCACCGTTTCCGTTTCTGTGACGACCGGTGTTTCCGTCATCAGCTTCTCCAGCCCTTCATGCAGGGGCATCAGCCCCGGGGTAGTACAGCAGTCAGTCATTGAGAGATCTCCTCGTTACTGTTTTTGCAACGGCTTTTTTGAAACAAAAGCCGTAAATGAATTCAGCAATCTGCTCCGGGTCGTTGAGATCCTGCTGAGGGATCAGCTTTTCCAGCAGGGCTGTTTTACCCGAACCGTTGAATGCGGTCAGTCCGATAACAGCTCAGGGGAAGGATTGCAGTAGGGGGGCAGTATTTGCATTCCCGATCATTCATTGAGTGCGCAGAAGTCTATTGAAGTATCCGTTGCTACTCAATCACTCTTTCCGGGTTTTGATAGGGATTACGCAGTGTCATGGTTGAATTTACCGGGAAGGTTTGCCTGTTTCACGGTATTTGTGCCATTCAATATTGTCCTTTCGGGCATGGCTATTTAACTGAGTTGGCGTTAGGATGGGGGCCTAATTAATTTAAATAAAGCGCCGAGCTTCGCAGCCTAACCCTTGATCAGGTAATAGTCCTGAAGGCATGGCTGCCAAGCCGTAACCTGTGTGTGTTACACGCAAGGTTGCCAGGGTTCATATAGAAATGTCTGGGCCTCCCGTGTTTGGAAAGGTGTGAAATGCGACCATTACATGACCGACAGGGACGAACGTTCCCCTATCTGAGACTGTCTCTGACTGATCTGTGCAACTTCAAGTGCAACTATTGCCTGCCTGATGGCTGTGAAGAGCACAGTCACATGCAGTCGCTGGGTATTGCCGAAATTAAACGTCTGGTGACCGCTTTTGTGGCGGTCGGTGTTGAGAAAATTCGTCTGACCGGTGGTGAGCCCACCCTGCGCAATGACTTTAATGACATTGTCAGTACGATCAAGTCCATTCCGGGTATTCAGAATGTTGCCATGACCACGAATGGTTACAAAATGGATCAGAGGGTAGAGTCCTGGTTGGATGCCGGTGTTGATCAGATTAATGTCAGTATCGACAGCCTCGACCCCCGAGCGTTTGCAGCAATAACCGGGCACGACCGTCTTCAGGAAATACTGGTAGGTATTGATAAGGCCTTTGCGAACGGTCTTACCTCTATCAAAGTCAATGCAGTTTTGATGAAAGGGGTCAACGACATTCAACTGGGCGCGTTTCTGAACTGGATTAAGCACCAGCCTGTTACCATGCGTTTCATTGAGTTGATGCAGACGGGTGATAATGGTTGTTTTTTCAATCAATACCATGTCCCCGGAAAGCAAATAAGAGATCAGCTTCTGGAGCAGGGCTGGGTCAGAATGGCCCGAAATAAGGATGCGGGTCCGGCTTACGAATATTGTCATCCTGATTATCAGGGGCGCATTGGACTGATCACCCCCTATTCAAGAGACTTCTGTAAAGACTGCAACCGTTTGAGGGTTAGCAGTCAGGGCCATCTGCAACTGTGCCTGTTCTCTGAATCAGGCCACGACCTTCGACGTTTATTACAGGACGACAGTCAGCAGGATGAATTGATCCGGGAGATTCGATCAGTACTGAGATTGAAAGTCGACAGTCATTTTCTGGATCAGGGGTATACCGGAGGCACCCGGAATCTTGCCCAGATTGGTGGCTGAGAGATCCCGCCCTTCGATTAAGAGGGTTAGGCCTCCAATGGGCTGACCGGTATACTCTTTGGTTCATCGGGGATTATTGTCGGCACACAGGGCACAAAGGTGAATGTGCCTTCCATATTTGAAGACATGATGCGCAATAGAAGTGCCTTAAACAGGCTCCAGCGGCGACAGGGTATCTTATGGGGTCCATACAAATAGGACATAATCCTGCAAAGAACTTTACTGTCAGGTAGTCGGAAATTCTTGCTGATAATACGTGCTCTGTTACTCGTGCAACGAGACTACAAAAGGCCAGTGATAAGCTTTCATTACTCTTGATAAATGCTACTAAGTCATAAGTAAAATTAGAATAAAAGCAAAATATCAAGCTCGTTGAAAAAACAGTTATAAAATCTTGACGAAAAACATTACCTGGTTTAAGTAAATGAAAATTTACAAAAGAAACACTTGCTATTTCAACTAAACGTAAAGGGAGCCTGAGTCCATCATAGTATAACGAAAGAGAAGTTAATAAATTTATCAGGTCTTTGGAAAAACTCTTTTCGTAATCTTCATATGAGATAGTGTGGTTGGATGCATCATCTTGAGACCCGTAAGAAACACTGCAAGATATGAGTAAGGTAAATATCACTGATTTGCATAAATAAAGCATATCTATTGTATATGAATTTTAGGGAACACCAGGTCATGGTAGATTACGAAAGCTTACATCACCAAAAGTCCAGCACACTGCACCTGCGAGCACCCGTTGAAAATGGCTGGAGCAAAAGCTGCTTCAGCTAAAAGCCTTTCTGTTTCCGAAATGGGTATTTATTGAACAGGCTGACCGGTATACTCTTTATTTCATCGATGGCTTACTGTCGGCATACAGGACACAAAGGTGATTGTACCTCCCACATACGAATGCATGCTGTGCAATACCAGTGCCTTCTACAGTCTGCAACTTCGATAGGGTATCTCACGGGTTCCAGGCATATAGGACATGGTCCCGAGAAAAGTTTTACAGACAAATAGTCTGAAACATATAAAGACGATATGTGCTCTATTCTTTGCGCAAAGAATCTAAATATGAACAATGATAAGTCTTCGGGATTATTCTTGTTTTTTCTTATGTCATATACGGCATTAGCGAGAAGACTAAAAAATGTGCCATATGCAGCAATAAAAAGATACTCATAATGAAAAGTATTGCCCAGCTTAAGCAGATAAAAATTTAATAAACTGTGACATGCTATTTCAGTTACACGTAAAGGTAGCCTGAACTCATCATAATATAACGAGAGAGCAGTTAATAAATTTGATAGGTCACTTGAAAAGCTCTGTGCGTAATCCTCATATGAAAGCCTGTGGTTGGAGCTTTCATGTTTGTCATAACCAGTATTATCTTGAGACCCGTAGGAAGCACCATAAAATATTAGTGAGATAAACACCGCTAATTTGCATAAATGATACATATTTATTACCTGAATTCCTGAACATCCAAGCAGGGAAGAGACACCTCCTGCTTATCGAGATTGAATTTTAGTGGATTGGCCCCGAATTTATCCTTCCAGGCTCGCGGGATCAGCTCTCAGTATCCAAGCCGGATGGTAAATAATGCGTTGTTTGAAGGGCAAAGGCTGGCGGTCAGGTTGGAAATTTTTAAGATCACCGCAAATGAGCGGCTACCTTGAAAGGCTGATATACACTATAGTGCATCGAGGGTTACTGTCGGCATACGGCGCACAGAGGTGATTGCACCTCCCACATACGAATGCATGCTTTGCAATACCAGTGCCTTTTACAGGCTGCAACGGCGATAGGGTATCTCATCGGTTCCAGACAAATAGGACATAATCCTGAAAAAAGTTTTACTGCCAGATATTCGGTTATTAATAATGATGATGCGTGCTCTGTTCTTTGCGCGATTAATTTAAATATGAATAATGTTAGGCTTTCATAATTATGCAGATTAATTCTTAGATTATATGAAATATTAGCAACACCGCTTAATAAAATGCCTGATAAAAAAATAAAATTATATTCATCATGAAGGGTATTGCCCAGCTTAAGTAGATAGAAATGTGACAAACATACAACTGCTATCTCGGTCACACGTAAAGGTAGCCTGAATTCATCATAATGTGACGAGAGAAAGGTTAATAAATTTAACAGGTTAGTCGAAAAGCTCTGTTTGTAATCTTCATATGAAATAGTGCGGTTGGAGCTTTCATGTTCGTCATAACCAGTATTATCTTGAGACCCGTAGGAAGCACCATAAGACAGTAGCGAGAGAAATATCACTAATCTGCATAAATCAAACATAATTATTGTATGTGAATTTAAATGTGTAGTTGGTCAGCATAGGTTATGAAGCGTCACATCACAAAAAAATTCAGCAGACTGCGCTTGCGAACAACTGCTGAGTTACGAAAGTCCTGGCTATATTTTATCCACAGAAAATGGCTGGAGAAAAAGATGCTTCAGCTAAAAGCAGTTCACTGTCCGAAATGTTCATTTATTGAAGGAGGTGACGGTTGCTCTCATTATTTTAATTGGAGGTTACTGCCGACATAGAGGGCAAAGAAGTGATTGTGTCTGCCATGAACGAATGCACACTTCGCAATACCAGTGCCTTTTACAGGCCGCATAGCAGCCAGGGTATCTCACTGTTTCTATACAGATAGGACACAACCCGGCAAAGAGCTTTACTGACAGGTAGTCGTAAATCAATAAAGATGATACGTGCTCTATTTCTTGTGCAACGAGTTTAAAATAGATTACTGGTGAGTTTTTATCACTATTATTGGTAATTGTTTTTAGGTCATATGAAGTGTTAGAGACAAAGCTTGACAACAAGGCAATGGCAAGAATAAAAATACATTCACGGGGGAAAATATTACCCGTTTTAAGTAGATAGAAATTTAGCAAAAAAATAGTTGATATTTCAGCTATACGTAAAGGCAGTCTGAATTCATCATAATATAACAAGACTGAGGTTAATAAATTTATTAGATCACTCGAAAAGTTCTGTTCGTAATCCTCATTTGAAATAGTGTGGTTGGAATTTACACGTTCATCATTAAAAGTATTATCTTGAGACCCGTAGGAAGCACCATATGATATTAGTGAGATAACAATCACTAGTTTGCATAAACTAAACATATTCATCGCGCATCAATTTCAGGTAGCATTCGATGATGATAGATTACGAAAGGTTACACTACAAAAAAACACTCTGTATCTGCAAACACCCACCGAATGATCAGTCCCCCGGACTGATCGCTTCTATCAGTGCCTGCACGTCATGGCCCCTCTGGGCCATTTTAAGAGAAATTTGGTAAACGTAAAAATGTGTGCTGAAGTGTACATTCCGGTTAGGACGGGTATAATCCCGCTCGAAGACTGGCCGGGCGAATGTAATTTATCATAAACATTAATTTGTTATGGATACTGGGCCAGTCTCGATCTTGACTGCCTGTGGTAACCTTCTTGATGACTCATACGATCTTTGATACTCCCATTGTTAATACTCTCTTTCGCTTTATCTCTACTCTGGGTCTGAAACTGACAGGCTGGAAATTGTCAGGTAAAAAGCCAAATGCTCGAAAATATGTCCTTATTGCTGCCCCCCATACCAGCAACTGGGACTTTATTCTGGTGATAGCCATTGCCTTCAGATTCGGTATCAAGATTTCCTGGATGGGCAAGAGCGGCCTTTTTAAGGGGCCCATGGGCCCCATAATGCGTTGGATGGGTGGCATTCCTGTGGAGCGAAGCCGAAATACCGGACTGGTGCAGCAAGTCGTCGACCGGTTTAATGCTTCTGAGGATCTTATCGTGACTATCCCTCCTGAGGGAACGCGCAGCAAGGTAGGCCAGTGGAAAAGTGGTTTTTATCATGTTGCGGCTGGTGCAGGTGTGCCCATTGCCCTGGGGTTTCTGGATTTTAAAACCAAAGTGGGAGGTTTTGGTCCCATGTTCTTCCCTACGGAAAAATACGAGGATGACCTGAAGAAGATTCAGGACTTCTATCGGGGGATGACGGGCAAAAGGCCTCATAGATTCTGAAGAGACCTGCTGGTATTTGGTGTGGGATAGGTAAATGGCTGCAAATAGTCATCAGTAGCTATAAACCCCTTCTCTCTATCGGCTAAAAACAGGCCGGTTGCTTGAAATACAGCTATCTATGTTGAGCGATTAGCGATAGAATGACCGCCCTTTTGTGGGAAGGCTGTTCAATAAGGCTTCCCAGTAGTCCTGGTACTCCGTTTACCTCTGTGGTCGGTTTGCATATTGAATGCTCATCGGATACCGACCCTGTCAGTTCTTTCGAGATCATCAACGAAGTCATGGACACCCAACTGCCATGAGTGAAAAGGCCGCTGGCTGTTAATGAGCGGCCGGAACATGGTTAATAATCACCGCACGTTACGAAAAGGATCGTGCAGTGGATCAGTGTACATGGGAGTCTGTTCACAGGCTCAGGTCGCAAGATCCGGAAAGAGCGATCAGCGTTTTCATTGGATTATTCAAGCTAATCAATAACTTGTCTGACTCTCTGAAACCTGTCCTGTTCCATAGAACATGATGACCGTCTTTCTACCTGCGACTGGCCCATGGGTGATTCTCACGGCTTAAGACCGGCATTACCCCGTCGGCTGCCTGTCAGAGTATCTACAGGGACAGCACTGATCATATCAATGCCTAATTTTTCGGAGCACTTGATGTCTGACGACACAACCCCTACTGAGTCAATGATTACCTTTGCTGAACTGCCCCTTTCTCCGGCGGTGATCAGGGCGGTACAGGATGTTGGTTATGAAACACCTTCTCCTATTCAGGCTCAGAGTATTCCCCGGATTCTGGATGGTAGAGACCTGCTGGGTCTGGCCCAGACCGGTACAGGCAAAACCGCCGCTTTTGCCCTGCCAATGCTTTCCAGACTGGATATGAAGGCCAATGATCCTCAGGTTCTGGTCCTGACACCAACGCGCGAACTGGCCATCCAGGTGGCTGAAGCTTTCCAGCGTTATGCCCGTCACATGCCTGGCTTCCATGTACTGCCAGTTTATGGTGGTCAGGATATGCGTGGTCAGCTGAGAGGTCTCAAGCGTGGTGCTCATGTTATTGTGGGTACGCCGGGTCGTGTCATGGACCATATCCGCAGAGAAAGCCTCAAATTGGATGCACTTAAAGCGGTCGTTCTGGATGAGGCCGATGAAATGCTGCGCATGGGCTTCGTCGATGACATTGAATGGATCATGGAACAGACACCTGAAGAGCGTCAGGTAGCCCTGTTCTCTGCCACTATGCCCAGACAGATTCGCAAGATTGCTGATACGCATCTGAAAAATCCTGCCACTGTTGAGATCAAGGCGAAAACCGCCACTGTTGATACCATCACTCAGAAAGTCTGCATGGTCAGCGGCTTTCACAAGCTGGACGCACTGACCCGTATCCTTGAAGTCGAACCTTTTGATGCCATGATTATCTTCGTGCGCACCAAAACCGCGACCGTAGAGCTGGCTGAAAAGCTGGAGGCAAGAGGTTTTGCTGCTGCTGCATTAAACGGTGACATGAGTCAGGGGCTGCGTGAAAAAGTGGTGGATCGACTGAAGAAAGGCTCTCTCGATATTCTCATCGCCACCGATGTTGCAGCCCGTGGTCTTGACGTTGAGCGTATGTCTCACGTCGTAAATTACGACATTCCTTATGACACGGAAGCTTATGTTCATCGTATTGGTCGAACTGGCCGTGCTGGTCGTCAGGGTGTTGCTATTCTGTTTGCTACGCATCGTGAGCGTCGTATGTTGCGTGCTATTGAGCATGCTACCCGTCAGCGCATCGAAACTATGCGTCTGCCATCCATGCGTGACGTCCGTGATATGCGCATCCGTGCCTTCAAGGAAGAGGTTGTGAAATCCCTGGAAATGGGTGAAGAGCTGGATGCATTTCGTGAAATCATTGCTGAGCTGGAAACCGAACATGCACTGAGTTACCAAGACATGGCCGCTGTTCTTTGTTTTATGGCTCAGAAAGATCGTCCGTTCCCGGATGGTAAAGAACCAGAACGTACACAGCGTGAGCGCCGGGATCGTGGCGACAGGGGAGACCGTGATCGTGGTGAGCGTCTTCGTCGTGATCGGAAAGAAGATAATGAAGGCATGGTTCGTTACCGTGTTGATGTAGGTCGCGATCAGGGTATTTCGCCCGGAGACCTGGTCGGTGCGATTGCCAACGAAAGTAATATTTCTGGCAAAAACATCGGTCACATCCGCCTTTTCGACACCTGCTCTTCCATCTACCTGCCGGAAGGTGTGGATGCGACTACGCTGGATGCTCTGAAAAATGTCAAGGTACGCAACAAGGCTCTCGGTCTGAAAGTTTGGGTTGATGATGGTCGTCGTGATAACAGTCGTCCTCCTCGTCGTGGTCGTGGTCGTGAAGGTGAAGGTTTCAGAAGAGATCGTGATAATCGTGGTGGAGACAGACGTCAGAGTTCACGCAGGCCTCGTCGTGAAGCATAAGCCGGTCATCTTTCCCTGATGATGAAAAAGCAGAAGCCCGGTACTTCTGCTTTTTTTTTGAGTGGAGCACTGCAAAAGTCGATTAACAGACCGTTAAAGGGCGGGTAGACTGTCAGGAAATAAAAATTAAAGAGGTCTCGTTTATGCTATACGTGGCATTTTCTGGCTCGAAAGGGCGAGGAGTCTTTACCCGTAAAAAGATTGAGCGAGATACGGTCATCGAGCGTTGCCCTGTTCTTGAATTGCCTCCTGAAGATCTTGAACATATCGATCAAACGTCAATATACAACTATTACTTTACCTGGGGCGAGGCAATGGATTCAGCCGCCATTGCTTTGGGGCTGGGTTCAATTTATAACCACTCTTACACACCTAATGCACTCTATCGGTTTGATATGGACGACCGGGTGATTGAATTTATTGCCATTAAAAAAATTCGGCCCAATGAAGAGATAACGATTAACTACAACGGTTCACCAAACGATCGATCGCCGCTTTGGGAAGGTATTCAGTGGGAACCCTGAACAGTGGATACCTGAATTCAGGAATCATTAGTTAGTATGATTGATTTATGTTGTGAATCATTTGGCTGCTACACTAAGAGATGTTTATCTGGAGGTGTTCAGTCATATGAGTATCGGTCGATGTTCTACTGTTTGCTACTTCTTTGTCGTGTATAGGTGTCGCTTCTATCCGGGTTAGTGGTGTCACTGCAATCTTGGGTTTCATCAGGATTCTGTACTACTTTTTATAGAACTGTATTCCGTATATAGCTCCGTATTTTGTGTCAGGCCTTGGTAATGAAGGTTTCTGGCGGTTTTCAATGAGCAGCTTCAGGGTTTATGCTCAGGCCTTTCTGCCAGAGCAGAAATCAAGAACCGTCTCACGTGAGGTATAAGGTAAAATCATGAGAACCATGGGCCGTTATGTTCTGGTGCTGGCAGCAGGAGGTTTTCTTGCTGCCTGTACTACACCGGACAAGAGTGTGGTGGTAACACCCACTGACGTTGAGGGTAAAACCTGGGTGCTGCATTCCCTGAATGGCGCGCCACCGGTAAATGGTAAAAGAGTTACCCTTGAGTTTCAGTCTGCTTCCAGCAAGGATGGTCAGATCAGTGGTCGCGGCCCTTGTAATGGTTACTTTGGTAGCTATACGATGCAGCAGGATGAGCTGCAGTTTGGTAGAGTGGGCTCCACCATGATGGCCTGTCCGGAACCTTACATGAAACAGGAAATGGCTTATTTCAAAGGGCTTCAGCAGGTTGACACCATGACGTCCAATGGTCTGGTGATGACTCTCAAGGGGCGCCACAATGATGAGACGATCACTTATTTTGCAGAGAGCGCGAAAGTCAGAGGGGTCATCAAATCATCCACAGGCAGTTTCCCTGCTGGCTCGGATGTTATCGTTTCGATGAAAGATATCACCAACAAGGATCATCACTCGAATCTGATTGGTGAGAAAAAAATCAGGCTGGATCAGGGGGTTGATGGACCCTTGAAATTTGATGTTCCATACTCGCCCTCTCTGATTGAGCCAAACCACACCTATTCTGTTGCTGTAGAAGTCAGGCAAAATGGAAAGCTGATTTCCCACAGTACTTCGAATAAGATTATTGATTTCTCCAGACCTCTGGAATTTAACTCAGGTCAATGATTATGGCTTGAATGCCTGTTCAGAACTTCAGCCAGTTGATAACCTGAAGTCGTTATCCTCTCTTTTGCAATCCTTTGCCCTCTCAGCAAATATTCTTTGCTGAGAGGCTTGCCTGTTTTGATCTGATCAAAGACTGATGTTCTCTGTATATCAAGGCTCTCCCTGGTCCGGTTTGCAGGGGACTTCCACCGACACATGGCGCCTTCTTTTCCTCTGTTCCGGAAGCAACTACTAACTTATTGGTCAGGGTATGGCTGGAAAGATTCTCTCAGCTCACGGTTAATGTGATAGATTTAGACCTTCCATTTTACTGTTAACAAGACACAAAGGAGTTCCCGTTATGCAGTTTCGACCCTGTATTGATCTGCACGAAGGCAAGGTGAAACAGATTGTGGGAAGCTCTCTGCGTGATGGTGATAATTCGGCTCAGGTGAATTTTGAAAGTGACCGTTCAGCGGCTTATTTTGTGGAACTTTACCGTCAGGAACAGTTAACCGGTGGCCATGTCATAAAACTGGGGCCCGGTAATGAGGTCGCCGCCGCTTCAGCTCTTTCAGGCTGGCCCGGAGGCCTTCAGGTTGGCGGCGGTATTACAGCAGAAAATGCCGTTCAGTACCTTGATATGGGAGCCTCCCACGTCATTGTGACCTCCTACGTTTTTAAGGATGGTCAGATCAATTTTGAAAATCTCAACAAATTGCTGGCCGCGGTGGGCAGGGAGCGCCTGGTGCTGGATCTTTCCTGTAAGAAAAAAGGCGGTGACTATTTCATTGTCACGAATCGCTGGCAGAAGTTTACCGATACTCGAATCAATGCTCAGACACTGGAGAAGCTGGCTCACTATTGTGATGAGTTTCTTGTTCATGCCGCATCGGTTGAAGGCTTGATGGGTGGGCCTGATCTGGAACTGGTTTCCCTGCTGGCTCAATATTCACCCGTTCCGGTGACCTATGCGGGGGGGATTGCCTCTCTGGAAGACATTGAGGCGGTGAGAAAAGCCGGTAACGGTCAGGTGCACATTACCATAGGCAGTGCTCTGGATATTTTTGGTGGTTCCCTGGCGTTTATGGATGTCGTCGCGAGCTGTAAAACGGATTACCCATCTTAAGCAAGCCGTTTTGAATAACTGTCAGTATCAATATCAAGAATTTCAACCGTCAGAATATTCACGTTCGGGATGATCTGGTCAGCAGCACTGAGCACTTTTTGGCTCAGGTCTTTCTTCTCGGTGGTGGTACGACCTTTCATAATCCTGACGGTGATGTGAACAAAGGATTGCTCAGGCTGAGCGGTTTGAAAGTACTCACAGGGGATGGCTCTGGACTTGATGTCTTCTGCTTTAAATAGCCTTGATTCCAGAGCGCTTTGATGAACAGTTGAAATCAGATCTCTGATTGAGTGATTCTGTTCAATGTCTGAAGAGTATTCGATGACGCAATGTGGCATGGCGAATTGTCTTTAAGAAGTGTTGTGAAGTAGCCTATCAAAAGCTCGGGAAGAGAAACAGCAAGAAAGGTGGCTCTATAAATTCCTGTTGATTCTTGTCTATTCTGGTTGTTTGGAAAGGAAACGATGAACTAATACATGAACAGTCAAACACTGGGAAGCACCCTGCTGGTAGCAGGCACATCTATTGGGGCAGGTATGCTGGCTTTGCCGCTGGTTTCTGCTGCTACGGGTATTTGGTCAGGCATCCTGCTGATGATGTTAATGGCTGCTCTGGCCTGCTATGGAGGTTTGCTCATAGCGGAGGCCTGCCGCGCCGTGCCAGAAGCCGATAACCTTCATGGTGTGGTGGGGCGGTTGCTGGGAAAATCTGGTCAGGCTGTGGCTATTCTGGCCATGCTGTTTCTATATTATTCACTCTGTTCAGCCTATATCACAGCCGGCGCAGGGCAAGTTGTTTCCTTCAGCCACAGGATGGGACTGGCTCTCAGTTTTTCTCAGTCAGCTACGCTGGTGGCAGTTGTTATTGCCGTTATGGTGGTGATCGGGACTGTGGTTGTGGATTATGCCAATCGCACAATGTTCTTCCTGATGATGATGTTATTGATGTTCATCATGGTGCTTCTACTGCCAGAAGCAGAAGCCGAAAATCTCACCCTTGGAGTCGGTGAACCCGGTATGCTCTTCGCCGCTTTGCCAGTACTTTACACCTCCTTTGGGTATCATTGTGCAGTACCTACCGTCGTGCGATATGTCAAAGGCAGGCCCGGAGATTTTCGCCTGGCATTGGTGCTGGGCAGTGTCTTGCCCCTTGTGGTCTATTCACTCTGGCAGGTTGCGACCAACGGTACTTTGTCATCTGTGGAGATCAACAGCCTGCACAGTAGTCCGGATGCAGTGGGCCAGCTTATCCGTAAAATTGGGGATGCCAGTCATTATTCCGGCTTTAGTTATCTCATCAGTGGTTTCACAGTCTGTGCGCTGGGTACTTCATTTTTAGGAGTGGCCATTGGCCTGTTTGATTATCTGGCTGAGGTCAGCCAGAGACCTGATAACATCATGGGTCGTATTCAGACTGTCTGCCTGACACTGGGCCTGCCATTGCTGGTGGCGGTTTTGTTTCCGGGAGGCTTCGTGATGACTCTGGGCTATGCTGCTGTGGCTTTGGTGATTCTGGCGGTCTTTATTCCTGTCATGCTGGTCTGGGAAGCACGAAAGCAGGACCTTGAAGAGCCTTATCAGGTGGCCGGGGGCAAACTGTTGCTGGTGATTATGTGTTTGATCGGGCTGGCCGTCATTCTTGCTCAGGCAGGCATTGTTTCCGGCTGGCTGCCAGCTCTGGATTCTTGATCATTCATAAAAAATCACTGTCAGAAGAGTTTGTCTGGTTGTTTGAGAATGATCCGATTAATATCAGTTCATCCACTCAGGAAAACAGGAACTCCTCATGTTACGAAAAGCACTTCTGGTAGCCTCTGCGCTGCTTCTCCCGGCTTTGTCTCTTGCCAATGGATACGTTGGTCAATGGTACACCGTTGATGAAGAAACCCATAAAAAGGAATCTCTGGTGACTATCTGGGAAGAAGGTGATCAGCTGAAAGGCAAGATTGTGGAGATCCTTGATCCTGCATCCAGAAATGCGGTCTGTGAAAAATGCAAAGGTGATAATAAGGATCAGAAGATAGAGGGGCTGACTTTTCTCTGGGGGATGAAAAAAGACGGTTCTCAATACGACAACGGAAAAGTGCTAGATCCGAAGTCGGGCAAAGTATACAGCGGCAGCATGAAATTGATTGACGGAGGTAAAAAGCTCAAGCTTAGGGGGTATGTGGGCTTTTCATTGTTAGGCAGAACCCAGGTTTGGGTTAAAGCCGACTAGCAGCCTGTCGGACTTAAGCGTCCGTAGCGAGGATTGCAAGACGCAGTAGGACAGCCTTAAGTCCGACAGGCTGCTAGATAGATTTGAAAATGGCCCTAAGTCCATGGGCCAATAATAGCCGGCAGAGATGACTGCCGGGGTCAGTGAATGGCTCCAATGAAGCCATATGGCAGTCATTTGTACTGACTGAAGAGCTCAGCTTTGTCGTCTTTCTCCTTTTTCAAAGTCAGTGCCAAAAACAGAATTGCCATGCCACAGGCTGCCAGTATCAGCATAAAACCGCCACTCCAGCCCATCGCGTCAACAATGACTCCCATGGCCAGGTTGGCAAACAGCGCACCACCGAGGTAACCAAACAGGCCGGTCAGGCCAGTGGCGGTTCCGGTCGCTTTCTTCGGGGCTGAGTCAGCGGCCTGCAAACCTACCAGCACCACAGGACCATAAATCAGAAAGCCCACAAATATCAGGCAGAGGTTATCAATCATCGGGTGCCCGGCAGGGTTCTGCCAGTAGATAACAATGGCTACACAGACCAGCGCCATCATCCACATACTGACTGGAGCACGACAGCCTCTGAAAAAGCGGTCACTGGCCCAGCCACAGAGCAGGATACCCGGAATGCCTGCAAACTCGTAAAAGAAATAGGCCCAGCCACTTTGAGCCATTGAAAAACCTTTAACTTCTTTCAGGTAAGTTGGCGCCCAGTCCAGTACTCCGTAGCGAACCAGGTAAACGAAGACATTGGCCAGTGAGAGATACCAGAGCAGTTTATTGTTGAATACATATTTGAAAAAGATGTCTTTGGCCGACATCTCTTGCTCATGGTGATGCTCGTCATAGGATTTAAGCTTATCGCCAGTCCAGGCTTCGATGCTGGGCAGACCGCAGGACTGGGGGGTATCTCTTAATAATGTCCAGGTGATACCGGCCAGAACAAGGGCTACGACGCCATGGAACCAGAGCTGTGATTGCCAGTCGCCAAACAGAAAGACCGCAAATATGGCCATAGGTCCCACCAGACCGGCTCCGAGGTTATGAGAGGTATTCCAGTAGGCCCATTTAACCCCTCTTTCTCTAACGGAGAACCAATGTGTCATGACCCTGCTGCCCGCCGGATAGCCCATGCCCTGAAACCAGCCATTAAGAAACAGCAGGGCAAACATGGCAGGGACTGAAGCTGTGGCAAAAGGAACGGTTCCCATAAAGATCATGGTCAGAGCCGAAAGAATCAGGCCAATACTCATGAATTTCCGGGCGTCACTGCGATCAGACAGGTTGCCCATGAGAAACTTGCTAAAGCCATAGGCAAAAGAGACGGCTGAGAGGGCCACGCCGAGTTCGGATTTGCTAAAACCCTGTTCAATCAGATTGGGCATGGCCAGAGAGAAATTTTTGCGAATCAGGTAATAAGCGGCATAGCCAACAATGATGCCGAACAAAACCTGAAAACGGAGCTTTTTATAAGTTTCATCGACTTCTTTGGACGCAATCTGCTCTTGATGAGCAGGAGGACTGAGAAAGCCCAGCATATGAAGTACTCCCGAATTTATTTGCTAGTGCCATTTTTCCCGAATATGTTTTTATGTCTGGGCAGCCAAGAGTTACGTCTTGTATTCCTTTGGCCGACAATTGGGTCCATGGCTGAATGATCCGAAACGGCTTTTCTCTCCATACTGCGAGAATCATTCTTACAGGCAACTGCAAAATGATGGTTAGACTCACCGATATCAAAAGAGAAGCTGCTTTATAAGTCCCACAGAACCTGTGTGAAGATGTGCCTATGGGTTTTTATCAAGTGTTAATTTCAGTCCAGATTTGTGATTTAGCAAGTCGAAAGTCTAAAAAACTTAATATCCGAATGAAATTTGTTAAATAGAACTATCGTTTAATTTTCTGTTATTGAAGCCATGTACTTGCCTGTCCGGTACAGTAAAATGCTGTTAATTATCTTTTATATGCAGGTTCCATGAACTGGTTCGTTTATATCATTCTGGCAAGTAACAACAGTCTGTACACGGGTATTACCACCAATATCGAACGGCGCTGGAAAGAGCACTCGGGCGAAAAGAAAGGCGG
>NZ_JAHHPN010000909.1:0-2231 GCF_024606325.1 Endozoicomonas sp. ONNA1 | reverse complement strand
TGCTTAGCGATGTCATTACGTAACACCTTTGCGAAATAGGCGACTAAAATAGGGCTGACCAAAAAGAGTTTGGCGTAATACTTCCGCCGCCCAAGCACATACTTCAAGAAGGGCATCAGCGTATCGCCAGTCGTCAGGGTTCCATCAAAGTCAAAAAATGCTACAACTGCACCCTCTTTGGCTTCTGTTGATTGAGTCATAGAGAGAGCCGCTTGAAGATCGTTTCAGGAATAAGTTTGATGACCAGCATGATCCCCGCCCAAAACCATGGCAAATAAACGACACCACGACCTTTCTCCATAGCCTTGATGATACCCGACGCAATTTGCTCAGGCCGGGCCCATAGCGGACCTGACTTTTCAAACGACGCGGTCATCGGAGTATCCACAAAGCCCGGCTTGACCGTCACCACATCCACACCGGATTTGGCCAACCGGTTACGTAACCCCTGTAAAAAAAGTGATACCATGCCCTTCGCGGCACCGTAAACGTAATTACTTTGACGTCCACGATCGCCTGCCACCGAGCTAATGACCCCAATCACGCCTCTTCGCTGTTGTTCTAATCTGTTGGCCAGGAAGGTCAACAAGCTGATAACACTGAGTGCGTTCGTCTCGATTTCCCGTAATGCCACGGCCGCATCGTCTTGGCAAGCCTGCTGGTCGGGTAAGGTGCCATGCGCTATCAAAACTCCGTCGATGCTGCCGAGAAAGGCTTCGGCTGCGTTAACCAGCTCTTCGTGCTTACCATTGTCGGTAAGATCTGCTGCAACACCATCAATGCACTGGTTTTGTCCGGCCCGGACCCTAAGGTCCTCAAGTACCCCATCCAATTTTTGCTGGTTTCGCCCCACACAAAACAGTGACGCCCCTTGCGCCACGAGCTGGCGAGCCGTTTGCTCCGCGATTGCGGACGTTGCGCCGAAAATAATTACACGTTTCAAAGAGTTCATGAGGTTACACGCTGCCAAAATGCTGATGAAAAGTTTGGGTCAATATATTCACTAAAGGTCTGCCACTGCGGGTATCCCATTTGGAACAAATCTGCAGGCATCCGAGCGTCTTTACCAGGGTAAAGAGCCCCCCCGGCTTCCCGAACAATGGCATCCAGGTCCGCCAACAACCTAAGGGTTTCTTTACCTTGATTGGGAAAGTCCAGGGCCAACGTACTACCGGGTCTATGGAACGACATCATTCCCAAAGATGGCTTGCTACCAAACGTCTTGAGCACGGCTAGAAATGACCCTTGTCTTCGCTTGGCAATGACGCTCAGCAATTCTGACGTTGCGGCCTCTGCCGCTTCTGGGGGGATGACGCACTGGTACTGATAAAATCCCTTTCGACCATAGATGCGATTCCAGTCTTGTATCGCATCCAACGGATAAAAATAAGGCTCGTAGTGAATCAAGCTACCTTGGGGTTTAACCGGTTGCCGGTAATACAGCGAGTTGAATGCTTTCAAACTCAGGGTATTAATCAGCGAAATCGGCGGATCCAAAGGGATCCGCTTTCCACTGGATTTGAAGATCGGCAACTCAGTTTGTCCAGCCGCGTGCTGGCCCGCCAACAATATCCCACGGCCTTGAGCTTTGCCGGTCGCCAAGCAGTCGATCCAGGCGACTGTGTAGGGCGACGAGGCCTCCGCTTCACGATTCAACGCCCAGAATTCGTTTAGGTTCGAGAATCGTCGCGACTCCACCCACATCCATGGGTTACGAATTGGCACTAACTGAATCTCAGCCCATCGAATAAGGCCAGTTAGCCCCAAGCCCCCAATCGTTGCTCTGAACCAATCTTCGTTCTCATCCTGCGTACATTCCAATACCGCTCCATCACTACGCCACAGCTCAAAAGCTCGGACGTGATGACCGAAACTACCGACATCGTGATGATTTTTCCCGTGAACGTCATTCGCGATCGCGCCGCCGACTGTGGCAAAACGAGTCCCGGGCGTACTAGCCAAAAACCATCCTTGCGGGACCACCAACGACAGGATTTCACCCAACGTGACCCCCGCCTCACACCGAAGAGTCCCACTTAACGGGTCAAATTCGATAAAACGGTCGAGACCACGAGTGAGCAGTACGGTGCCTTTACCAGAAAGACAAACATCGCCATAACTTCTGCCGTTCCCGTGCGCGAGCAACGGTCTGGGATAGGCATCAGGCACCTTCTCTTCGCGGTGAGTAAGCGCCAGTACCGCCTCTGGCTCAATGCGAGGCAAGCGATTCC
>NZ_JAHHPN010000908.1:0-1449 GCF_024606325.1 Endozoicomonas sp. ONNA1 | reverse complement strand
CAGTGCCTTCATCTTGAATGACGAAGAACGTGAATGGCTCAATGATGCGCCAAAGGGAGAGGAGCTTCTGTAATGGCGTATATTCCCGAGCGTGGTGATGTGATCTGGGTTGATTTTGATCCAACGCGAGGAGTGGAAATACAGAAGACTCGGCCTGCACTGGTTTTATCTCCAAAAGTATTCAACCAGAAAACAAAACTGGTACTGGTTGCACCTATCACCTCTACTGTTCGTGGCCATGCCTTTGAAGTTTCAATAGCTGGCAATCAAATTTCTGGGGTTGTTGTGTGCCAGCAGGTTCGGACGGTAGATTACAAGGCAAGGTACATAAAAAAGGTGGAAAGGGCTTCAAAATCGGTAGTTGAAGAGGCTCTGGCAAAAGTCAGAACTATTGTAACCTAAATAGGAAAAAAAGAGACACCCATAAAATTTGATTCATTCTGTGGGTGTACTATCTCTCGGGGGTGTGATCTCTCGGTGCTCCGGTGTTTTTCAAGATAATTGTTTCTCGATTTTCACCGTTTTTGAGAAGCATTCGGGTTTGGCTGAAAGTTTGATAAATAACGGGCTTCAGGCTCTCAAAAACCATTCTCAATGTTGAAGCTGTAAGGGTTTTGAAGTATCTGACGTGTAAGCAATTTTTCTGGCCGGATACTAAAACGAGGGTTTTCTTTACTTTTGGGTCTTATGGTATAGTATTAATGGGTATTACCTTTTAATACCAAGGGAGAAACAAATGGTAACCTCGGTAAAGCTTGATGAAGACCTGAAAAGAAGAGTTAAGAATTTGGCGGAGGCCAGACACCGATCAGCACATTGGATAATGTGTGAAGCTATTCGTCGTTATGTAACATGTGAAGAGAAAAAAGAGGCTTTCAAACAGGACGCCCTTAATGCTTGGAACAGCTATCAAGAGAATGGTATGCACCTAACGCTTGAAGAAGCGGATGCATGGTTAGAAAAGCTTGAGGCGGGTGAAAATGGGGAGATTCCTAAGTGTCACGACTGATATGGTCACCTTCCGCTCTTAGAGATGTTCAACGATTACACCAATTTTTGGCACAGAAAGATGGAAATTCAGCCAGTCGTGCGATTAAAGCAATTCGCTCAGGCATTAAGGTTTTAGCCTGTCAACCTGAGATTGGTCGTCCTGTTGATGGTATGGAGCCAGAGTTTAGAGAGTGGCTAATTGATTTCGGTAACAGTGGTTATGTTGCTTTATATCGAATAGAGAATGGTCTTGCTACGGTGCTTGCAGTACGACACCAGAAAGAGGCTGGTTATTGACCGAAGAATTAAAAAAACACCCATAAAATTTCTGACAAAAAAACCACCTGGTAGGATCAAGCTTGCATTCGTAGGAATGACCCTGAACTCGATAAAGCAAGGGAAAATGAGTAAACAGGTTTTTGAAAGACACAGAATGTCATCTAGCCAAAGTTATACTGT
>NZ_JAHHPN010000907.1:0-1650 GCF_024606325.1 Endozoicomonas sp. ONNA1 | reverse complement strand
TGGATGATACATACTGAAGACATTTTTTGTTCAATTACCCTGAACAGAGGTATGGATAACCGTGCAAGACGCGGGAACCGTAGAGTCATAGATCAAAGGAGACGACATATATCCTCAAGGATGTCATCTTCCACCCAAAGTTCGGTGATTTTCACGGTTTGACTACCATTATTATCGTCCCAATCACCATTGCCCCAATCATCGTCAGCGACGGTCATCACATAGTCGCCATCGGCGCTGAAGATGGCTGATCTGACAGGACCGCCATGGGAAATGGTCGCTTTTACTAACCAGGTTCCATCGAGCATCTGACCACAGATTTTCGCCGTGCCGTCATCACTGGCAGTCACTATATGTCGGCCATCAGTGCTGAAGGTCGCTGATTTGACCCACTTTTTATGAGAAATGGTCGCTTTCTCCTCCCATGACCCATCGTCCTTCAGGCCGTATATTTTCGCCGTTCCATCAGCACTGGCAGTCACCACATGGCAGCTATCTGGGCTAAAGGTCGCCGATATAACCCAATTACCATGAAAAACGGTCTCTTTTTTTTCCCATGATCCATCGTCCTTCAGGCCATAGATTTTCGCCGTTTTATCATTACAGACGGTCACCATATGGCGGCTATCAGCACTGAAGGTAATTGATATCGAACCATTATGGTGAATGATGCCTTTTTCTTCCCATAATCCATCGTCCTTCTGACAATAGATTTTCACAAACCTGTTAATCATATTATTGACACCAACAGTCACCACGTGGCGACTATCGGGGCTGAAGAGGGCTGATTCAACCGAGAAAATATGGTGTAGGGTGGCTTGTTCTTGCCAAAATCCTTCTATCTCCTGGCCATAGACTTTGACATTGCGATCGCCACTGACAGTCGCCACAAGGCGGCCATCGGGGCTGAAGCGAGCCAACCTTGAACTATTGTGCCGAATGATAGCTTTTGGTTGCCATGATCCATCGTCTTCCAGGCCGAAGATTCGCGCTATCTGATTGTCACCCTTGATCAGCAGATAGCGGCCGTCGTAGCTAAAGGTCGGTGAACAGAAGCCTTCATGACCGGAAATACTGGCTTTTATTTTCCATGTACCATCAGCCTCCAGACCATAGATTCTCGCCCCGCCCCAAGAACTGGTTAGCAAATAACAACTATCGGGACTGAAGGTGCTGAATAGACATCGTCCTCATGAACAATAACGGCTTTTCGTTCCCATGAACCATCGGCCTCTTGTCCGTATATACGCACTGCGCTGTTGCCAGTGAGGATTACCACATGGCGGCCATTGGTGCTGAAACTCGCTGAAAGCACTGAATAGCGCTGAAGAGTGAGGACCTTTGGTATCCACGATCCATCAGCCTCCAGGCCAAAGATTCTCGCCGCGCCGTCTTGACCGGCAGTCAGCATATGGCTGGCATCAGCGCTGAAACTGGCTGATTTGACAGGCTCATCATGTGAAATAGTGGCTTTTGTTGCTGACATGAAGGTTCTTAATTGAGACTTTCGTTCGGTATTAGTGAAATGAAGCAGAGCAGGTATATAGGGATTGTTTCGGCGTTTTATGAGTGAATCGATTAAATCCTTATCATTTATAAACCGCTCCATCCAACAACGGAGTTGATCATCATCTTTTGAAGTGACGATTG
>NZ_JAHHPN010000906.1:0-14973 GCF_024606325.1 Endozoicomonas sp. ONNA1 | reverse complement strand
AAGCCATAAGCAGTACCTCCAGCGAAGCCATAAGCAGTACCTCCAGCGAAGCCATGCCCCCCAATACAGTACCCGTGTCGTTGGTGACGTCGGTGATCTTTACCGGCACCCCATTCCTTGTAGAATCTGACGACAGTAGTATGTCAGCGGGCGGCACGACCGGGGTTGTAATCGGCACACTGGCCGCTGTGAGCATTTTGGTGGCGGCTGTGACAGTGGGCGTAGTCGTTTACTTTAAGCGATTCAGATCCGTAGAATTGAATAAGGTTTAGGGCTTGGGAATTTTTCATCAAATTCTTCCAGTTGCTTCTGGCTTCGCAAACCAGCAAAAACTTCTCTCTGCAGTGCAGCTCGCACATCACTGTGAACAGTCATTACGAGATCAATTTTCTGTTGTATTCTGTGCTCCATAGGGTGGTTATTTTCCGCTCTCCAAGATACAGACTTGATAGAATGATTTCTCTCATAGGGATAGAATCATGCTCACTGTTAAGTGTGCTGTTTACTATCCGGAAGTCGAATAATGTCTTTTTCTCTCCCTTTTCTTAAGGAACTGGATATTCCTCAATGGGTTATCCAGGTCGTTATTGTCGTGCTCATTTCAGGTGTTATCAATCTAATCGCCTCCAGAGTGTTTGCCCATCTTTCAAGGGATGATCGCACTCATCTAACACCTTGGAATGATGCAGTTATCAGGGGGCTCAGAACCCCTGTGACACTGCTGATCTGGGTCATCGGTTTCTCCTGGGCTGTCGATGTTATTGCCAAGGCTACGGATGCTGTGTTGCTGGACGGACTGGGTAATCTGAGGGATGTCATTATCATCACTCTGGTGGGTTGGAGCATAATCCGTTTCATTCGTCAGCTGGAACGAAACTTCCTGAATCCTGATCTGACTTCTAATAAACCTAATGATCCAACCACCGTTGTAGCCATTGGCAGGTTAATCAGAATCGTGATCATCATTACCTGTGTTCTCTTTATATTACAGTCACTTGGCTACAGTATTTCAGGTCTTTTGGCGTTTGGTGGTGTGGGTGGTTTGGCGGTCGGTTACGCTGCCAAGGATATGCTGGCCAATTTTTTTGGTGGTCTGATGATCTATCTTGATAAACCCTTCCGCGTAGGTGACTGGATTCGTTCGCCGGATAAAAACATTGAAGGTTATGTGGAATACATTGGCTGGAGACAAACCCGCATCAAGACATTTGAAAAGCGACCACTCTATGTTCCCAATGCCACTTTCGCCAGCATTTCCGTTGAGAATCCTTCACGTATGGAAAATAGAAGAATCAAGGAAACTGTCGGTCTGAGGTATCAGGACGGCCATCAGGTGGAAGCGATCGTCGGGGAAATTCGTCAGTACCTGCAAGATAACAATGAAATCGCCAAAGACAAGATAGTTCTTGTGTCGTTTAATGCCTTTGGTCCTTCTAGCCTTGATATCTTTATCTATTGCTTTACCTGCACCACAGACTGGGCAGAGTACCTCAGGGTGAAACAGGAAGTTCTGGTCAGGATAATGGGTATTATCCATTCATATAATGCTGATATTGCCTTCCCAACCCAAACGCTTGATCTTCCGGAAGAGTGGCTCAGTTATTCAGAGCAGGCACCAGCAAAACCGGCTTAACCTGCTGAGTACGGCCAGTTAATTTCTTCTGTTTATGCAGTGAAATCAAGCGGGGTAAAATGCTTTCAGATTTTACCCCTCAAGAATAATTTCAATGGTCTAAATATAACTGGGAGGGTGACAGCCGATATTCCCCTTACCATTGGGTTTTTCTTGTACGAGGAGCAGGCAATGTTCTGGGAAGATCTTCTTAAAGGGGATAACGTCCATCTACTGACAGCGCCTGTAGCTGCACTTATCGTTTCCTGGCTTAGCCACCTTTTCCTCAGCCGATGGGCTCAATCCGAGAATCAATCGATAAGGGCCTGTCTGGCCTCGGCTTTTCGTCCACCGCTGCTGCTTCTGCCCTGGCTTATCTGTTTTTTTTATTATGCCCACTGGTTTATTGATCACACTGAAGAGGAAGGCCATGACTGGCTGGAGATCTCAGAAACTGTCACCTCTGTATTACTCCCTCTCTGGATTGTCCTGAGACTCACCAGGCAAATACCGAACATTGCCATAATCTCCGGGGTTCAGGATAAAGATCTCGACCTGGCAAGAACCCTGTCCCGGTTTATTCATATCGTTCTGATTGTTCTGGCAGTCATGATTCTGGCGCAAAAGTTAGGCTACTCGCTCTCTGCGCTGCTGACCTTTGGGGGGGTGGGTGGCCTGATTGTAGGTATGGCTGCCCGGGAGTGGTTGGCAAACTTTTTTGGCGGTTTGATGTTGATGCTGGACAAACCCTTTAAGGAAGGCGATTGGATTCGTTCTCCGGACCGACAGATAGAAGGGCACGTAGAACATATTGGTTGGCGGTTAACCCAGATAAGAAATTTTGATCGCAGGCCCGTGTTTGTGCCGAATTCGGTCTTCACCAGTATTGTCCTGGAAAACCCATCCAGGATGCGTAACCGACGGGTTGTTGAAAACTTTGGTATTCGTTATGAGGATCTGGAGAAGATTCCCGCCATCATGAATCAGGTCACGGAAGGTTTTCTACAGCATCCTGAGCTGGATTGCTCAGAGCCCTATTATGCGCGTTTTCTCAAATACGGAGATTCATCACTGGAGTGTCAAGTCAGAGTACATGTGATTCCCAAGGGAAGAGTAGACTTTGTCAGAGTTCAGGAAGGTGTCATGTTGATCATTGCTTCTGCGGTGCAAAAAGCAGGGGCAGAGTTTGCTTATCCGGTAATGAAAGTGATTCATGAGGCGAATGTTGAAAAGGAAGTAAGCAAATCTCCAAATAAGGAGATCCGCTGATTAAGATGAAATAACAGCAGGCCGATAAGGACTGGATGAATATTCTTATTGTTGAAGATGCCCGTGACCAGCGTTTAATGCTCTCCATAGTGTTGAAAAAACAAGGGCATCAGGTGCTTGAAGCTGAGAATGGCATAAAAGCTCTGGAGATTCTTCAGGAATATCAGGATGTCAGAATCATCATCAGCGATTGGATGATGCCCGGGATGGATGGCCTGGAACTGCTCAGGCAGACCCGAAAAACAGATCTTGGTCGTTATATTTATTTCATTCTGCTCACTGGTAATGCCGATCATGAAGCTGTTGTCGAAGGTATGAATGATGGGGCGGACGACTTTCTTGCCAAACCGGTCAATTTTGATGAATTGGCTGCCCGCCTCAAAGCAGGGATTCGTATCATTGAACTTGAGAAGCAGCTTGAACAGCAGAATAAGCAATTGATTGAAGCGATTCAGACCGTTGAGAAAGATCTTGAATCAGCCGCCAAAGCTCAGGAAGTTCTGCTGGCTCAGCCGACAACTATTCAACATGTTGCCTTTGACTGGTTTTTCAAACCTAGCAAAATCCTGGGTGGGGATATGTTTGGTTACCAGGCCATAGACGGTGAAACTTTGGGGTTCTACCAACTGGACGTGGCTGGGCATGGCATTCCCTCAGCGCTCTTCTCATTTACCCTGAATAACATTCTTTCAGAAACATCGGGCAGGGGCTCCATCATCAAAGAAACACTGGATCATGAGCCTTTTTATAAAGTGCGTGCGCCCGAAAAGGTTTTGGCCTCTTTGAACAGGCGGTTTCAGGTGACACCGGAATCTATGCTTTATTTCACTATTGCCTATGGACTCATTAACAGTCGCACAGGTCAAGTCACCTTATCTCAGGCGGGTCACCCGAAACCTTTATGGATTCATCGTGAAAAGGCCTACGTAGAACCTGTAGCAGGTGGAGGAGTGCCTATCGGTATGATGCCCGACATGGAATACACCTCCTGCACTTTGCAGTTTCGGCCGGGTGACCGTCTGTTTCTGTACTCTGATGGCGTGACAGAATGTGAAAACGCTGAGAGTGAGCAGTTTGGTGAAACCCGATTGCTGCAATGTCTGCAAGATACTTTAAATGATGATTTAAAATCAGTTATTGACCAGGTAGAGAAAAATGTCAGAGACTGGAGTGAACTCGACCGTTTCGATGACGATGTAACTTACCTTTTACTGGAATGGAAACCCTGAAAGCCAGGAGGATGGCATGGCGTTTGAAAACCACGAGGAAGGCCACTTTACGGTGGTCCGGATTGATGAGTCCCGTCTTGACGCTTCCGTTGCCGAAGTGTTTAAAACCTATGTGTTTGATTTGATTGAAGAGGGCAGGTCCAACATAGTTGTCGATCTTGCTGAAGTGCGTTTCATGGACAGTACTGGCCTGAGTGTGCTGGTAGCGGGTCTCAAGAAATTGTCGGGTAATGGTTCATTCAGTCTGGCTTGTGCTCAGCCTGCGGTGAGAGATCTGTTTGATCTTACGTCCATGGATAAATTGTTCAAACTCCATGGTTCTGTGGCTGAGGCCGTTAAAGGGAGTTGACATGTCACAGGTGCTGAAGCTGGAAATCGACAGCCAGTTATCCAATACAAGACTGGTGGCTATGGCGGTCAGAGGAGTCTGCGCTATGACAACGCTTTCTCCTGTTGAAATAAACCGGTTAGAGTTGTGTCTGGTAGAAATTGTCAATAATGCCATTGAACATGCCTACGACAATGAAGCGGGTCATCCGGTAGAAGTATGTGTCAGTATGAACAAGACTACGATGAATATTTCTGTCAGTGATTGGGGGCAGAGCATTCCCGATGATGTCATGCAGAATAAGACTGAAATGGTGGTTGATCCGGAGCAGCCGGAAGTCTGGTTATGCAGTGGTCGGGGCCTGCATATTGTGAACAAGCTTATGGACCAGGTGACCTATGAGTCAAACCAGGACAAGAATAGCTTTATCATGAAAAAAGAGCTGCGCCACTGACAGCTCTTTTTTACTTTGGATCAGCTGTCTTCCTGTTCGAAGATTCCTGGTAAAATACCCAGCTCCGGGCTTTTATCCTGATCAGATTCCATTTCTGGCAGTGAAGGTTTGTCGGGCTTTTCATACGGCGTCAGTTTGAACAGAACACCGATGACAGGGCTGTCCAGGTACTGAACCTCGTCAATGTTTGTGATTCTGCGACTTTCCTGCATATGAAAATTTCGGGAAATTTTCATGGTTTGGCCGTCAGGCGTTTTGACCAGTTGTAACTTTCCATCTGTGGTCGGTTTCTTCTGAGAGTCTGGGTTCGACTGAGATCCTCCCATGTTTTTTGCCAGTGCTTCCCACGCCAATTCACTGTACCAGAGATTGACTTTTACGTGCAGATATCGACTGGAACTGACTGTAACGGTGCCTTCCAGCATACCGGGCTTTTTGCTTTGTGTAGTATAAGTTCTAATTGTGACAGGCTTCGTACTTTTGCCGTCCTTGATTGGCATCAGCCAGGCTTTTTGCTCCAGAATCCGGTAGCTGCCATTTCTGCTCAGGGCACTGCTTTCCTTTTGTAACAACTGTGATGGGTAGGGTAGGGAGACAAAGGCATCCCGTTCCAGATCTATCTCGGGCTTTTTTTCAGACTGACCCAGCCTATTGGTTAGGTTACCAGTGTCTGTTACAGAGTCGGACGATTTCAGTTTGACGGCGTTAGCGGGTAGAGAGTGAGTTGTTATTTCTGGCCATTTCTCACTGCTATTCATGCTTTGTTCGTTCAGAAATACAATCATGTCGGCCTGATACCACTGAGTCTCTGCCTTTTGACCTTCCGCCATGGCCATCATCGAGACCGAACTCAGAAGCAGACTACCGATCGCTCTTTGAATTCTGCAAAAGGCGACATTGTGATTAACACTCATTTTTTTTAGCTCAAGGCTTTTCATAAAATCCCCGCTCAATCCTGTGCCTCGTTGACCTTCAGTCTGGCGGGCTGCTATACGCCGCCGCTGAGATATCTGAGAGGTGGATTTCAAAAGTGTGATCATGCAGTTTCGTATACAGTTTTAAAGACTCAGAGACGCAGAAGCAATCATAGATCGAGAAAATTTAAGACTGCTTCCAGGGGCGATTATGTGGCCAGTCGATCCAGTAATTGTTCAAGCAGCTTGAATCGCGCTTCGGCTTTTTCCATTGGGCCACTGTACTTCAACACGCTACTACCTTCCAGTCTGTAAAGGTGCGGCTCTGACTGGATTAGCTGAATGATCGCAACGGGATCGATGGCTGGCTGACTGTTGAATTCAATTCGGGCACTGCCGGCACCGGCATCGATTTTAATAATACCCATTTTTTCAGCTTTTAACCTGAGACGGGTCTGTCGGAACAGGTTTTTGGCCTGGTCCGGTAACAGGCCGAAGCGGTCAATCAGTTCAACCTGAAGGTTTTTCAGGTCTTCGCCGTTACTCGCAGCGGCAATTCGTTTATAGAGAATCAGCCTGTTGTGGACATCATGGATATAGTCTTCTGGTAGCAAGGCCGGCAGCCGCAGGTTCACATCGCTGCCTTGATGCAGAGGTTTGTCCAGATCCGGTGTTTCACCGTTACGGATCGCTTCCACCGCTTTTTCAAGCATTTCGGTGTAAAGTGTAAAGCCAACATTCTGAATCTGCCCGCTCTGATCTTCACCCAGCAATTCTCCTGCTCCCCGAATTTCCAGGTCATTGGATGCCAGCATAAATCCAGCTCCCAGGTCCTGAGCTTCGGCAATGGCTTCCAGTCTTTTCAGTGCATCCCTGGTCATGGACTTTGGCGCAGGTGTCAGCAGATAAGCATAGGCCTGATGATGAGATCGGCCAACTCGTCCTCTCAACTGGTGCAGCTGTGCCAGACCGAACTTGTCCGAACGGTGGATGATAATGGTGTTGGCATTAGGTATATCAATGCCTGTCTCTATGATGGTGGTGCAGACAAGGATGTTATGTCGCTTGTGATAGAAGTCGGACATGACCTGCTCCAGCTCTCTTTCACGCATCTGACCGTGACCCACAGCAATACGCGCCTCAGGAATAAGTTCCTGCAGATCAGAAGCAGCCTTGTCGATACTGGAAACTTCGTTGTGCAGGTAATAGACCTGACCACCGCGCAGTAACTCACGAAGAATAGCCTCTTTGACCAGTAATTTGTCGCTTTGTCGAACAAAGGTTTTAACTGACAGGCGTCGTGCGGGTGGAGTTGCGATAATCGAGAGATCACGAATACCCGACATAGCCATATTGAGTGTCCGCGGGATAGGTGTTGCCGTCAGGGTCAGAATATCGACTTCGGAACGCATGGATTTCAGCATTTCCTTGTGCCTGACCCCGAAACGGTGCTCCTCATCAATAATCAACAGACCCAGATTCTTGAACTTGAAATCACCCTGAATCAGTTTGTGGGTACCTATAATAATATCCAGTTTGCCTTCCGTGACTTTCTCTTTGAGTGCCTGAACCTGTTTTGCTGACTTGAAGCGTGAAGCTACGTCGATTTCAACGGCCCAGTCGGCAAAACGGTCACGAAAGCTTTCATAATGCTGTTGAGCCAACAGGGTAGTCGGTACAAGAATCGCCACCTGCTTGCCACTTTGTACTGCCAGAAAGGCGGCTCTCATGGCCACTTCGGTCTTACCAAACCCGACATCACCACAGACCAGGCGATCCATGGGCTTACCTTTGGACATGTCTTTTATCACGTTGACAATAGCCTGCTGCTGATCAGGCGTTTCCTCAAAAGGAAAGCCGGCAGAGAATGCATGATATTGTTGATCCGGTGCCGAAAAGGCAAAACCCTTTCTGGCTTCTCGTCGGGCATAGATATCCAGCAGCTCTGCCGCGGCATCTCTGGCTTTCTCAGCCGCCTTGCGACGTGCCTTGGTCCATTGCTCGCTACCAAGACGATGCAGCGGAGCATGCTCATCATCTGTACCGGTGTAACGGGCAATGAGATGCAGAGAGGCTACCGGAATATAAAGCTTGGCTTCGCTGGCGTATTCCAGAGTCAGGAATTCTGTCTCCTGACCATCAACAGACAAGGTATCAAGACCACGATACCGTCCTACACCGTGATCAATATGCACCACTGGAGCACCTTCTCTCAGCTCGGTAAGATTACGGATGGTTTGATCGGTGTCGGTCTCTGTCTCTCCTTTTCGCCGACGGCGCTGCATGACCCTCTGACCCAGCAGCAGAGACTCTGGAATCAGGGCAATATTCAGGTCGTTGAGAAAAAAGCCTGACGCTAACGTACCTTCGGTAATACCCAGCGTCTCTTTTCTGCTCAGGAAGGTGGACCAGCTATTGAAAGTATTGGGGCGAATGTCAGACTGGGCGAGCATTTCCAGCAGAACTTCCCGACGACCCGCACTTTCAGCCACCAGAAGAATCCTTGGTCCCGATTCAATCAGATCTTCAAGAGGTTGCAAAGGGTGATCGGCACGGGCATTCAGAGTGAGCTCAGGTAATGGCTGGTGATTAAGGTTGAAGCCGTCAGAAGAATCAACGATCTGGTCTGACAGCACAATGCGAGGGTATTGTTTCAGAGCTCGATTGATTTCTTCAGAAGGCATTAAAACCTTTACGGGAGGCAGAAGCGGGCGGTTGGGATCGACTTTCCGGTTCTCGTAGCGTTCTGTCAGATCCTGCCAGAATTGCTCTATCGCTTCCTGCACGCCCTGATATTGAATGATCGTTGTTTCACTGGAAAGATGATCAAACAGGGTGGCTGTCTGCTCGAAAAACAGGGGCAGGTAGTATTCAATACCCGGGCTTGCCAGCCCCTGTCCTATATCCTGGTACACGGGGCACTCGCGGTGATCCACGTCAAACGCTTCCCTGAACAGGCTTCGGAAGCGATCCCTGGAGGTCTTGTCCATCGGGAATTCATGTCCCGGGAGCAGTTCTATGTGATCAACTTGATTAATGGAACGCTGGCTTTCCGGATCAAAGATTCTCAGCGTATCGATTTCGTCATCAAACAGGTCAATCCGGTAGGGGGTATCAGATCCCATGGGGAAGATATCCATGAGTGAACCCCGGATAGCGAACTCGCCATGCTCGTAGACTGTATCAACACAGCGATAACCCGCCTGTTCCAATTGTTGCCTTTTCTCGGCAATAAGAAAGGTTTCACCCCGTTTCAAAACCAGACAGTTGGATTCCAGGTAATCACGGGGACACAGACGGTGCAGCAAGGTGGAAACCGATATTATCAACAGGGTCTTTTCGCTGCGGGGTAGTCGGTACAGGGTTTTCAACCGCTGGGAAATGATGTCCTGATGGGGCGAAAAGGCATCGTAGGGTAATATCTCCCAGTCGGGAAAGTGCAGGATGCGGGTAGACTGATCATCTTTCAGGAAGAAACTCAGTTCTTCTTCAAGAGCATTTGCCTGAGCGGAGTCAGGTGTAATAACCAGTAGCGGGCGACGGGTTAACCGGGCGGCACTGGCTATGGCGAATGAGCTGGTTGATTGGCTCAGCTGACCCCAGAAGGTTTTATGCCCCGGAGTCTCTGGAAGCTGGAAGGAAGATGAGTTCAAATTGGCCTGCGACATGAAAGGTGTTTTGTTCTGGATACGCTAAACCCGCAATTGTAGCTGTTCAGAACGGCATATACCATGCAATAGCGTCTTTGCAGCCTCGTACAAACAAAGAATGATTAAATGAAGTGTTAAAGTTTGTTGTACTTTGTTGCCAAGTGAGGATGAACTCTGGATAATAGCCCCGAAGCCTAAGGGCATATAAACGTGACCTGTGCCGCCTGAAGTAACCAGCCAGTTGCTTGAGAGTGGCAGTCTGACAGAAGTGAACAGCCTTGAGCTGATTAACAGCCTTGAGCACATAAAAAATACAGGATTGGAACCATGGAAAAAGACCATTTTCAGGACTGGAGAGAACGTGAAGCCTTAGCCGAATCCATGATTCCATTGATCGGCCGCTTGTATCGTGAAAATAACGTTGTGACTTCGGTCTATGGCCGCTCAATCATCAATCGTTCTGTAATTGATATCCTCAAATCTCACAAGTACGTTCGCCAGGTAGAAGGCTCTGCCTTGTGTGTACGTCAAACATTCCCCGTCATTGAAGTGCTGAGCAAGCTGAACCTGGCTCCGGGCCGCATTGATATTGGCAAGCTTGCATCCGGCTACGAGAAGAGTGAAGGCAAGCAGACTCTGGAAAATTACGTTCGCAGTCAGGTTTCCGAACTGGTGGATGGCAAAAATGGCCATGGCCATGATGACAGAGATGTTGTCCTCTATGGTTTTGGTCGTATCGGTCGCCTCATGGCCCGTATTCTTATTGAACGGGCAGGTGGCTCCGGTTTGAACCTGAGAGCGGTTGTCGTTCGGAAGGGGAAAGCTGAAAACGATCTGCAAAAGCGTGCCAGTTTGCTGAGACGTGATTCGGTGCACGGTTCTTTCAATGGCACCATCAGCGTAGATGAAGAGAGCAACATCATCTACGCCAACGGTGTAGCTATCAAGTTTATCTATGCCAACTCTCCGGATTCTATCGATTACACAAGCTATGGTATTAACAATGCCATCGTCGTAGACAATACTGGTGTGTGGCGTGATCAGGAGGGTTTGAGTCAGCACCTTCAGTCTACCGGGGCTAGCAGGGTTCTGCTGACAGCGCCTGGCAAGGGCGACCTGAAAAATGTTGTGTTTGGCGTTAACCATGACATCATCAATGATGAAGATCAGATCATTTCTGCTGCCTCCTGCACCACCAATGCGATCACTCCGGTACTGAAAGCGATCTGTGACAAGTTTGGTGTTGAGAACGGTCATGTCGAAACCGTTCACTCCTACACCAATGACCAGAACCTGATTGACAACTACCATAAAGGTTCTCGCCGCGGTCGCAGTGCAGCCTTGAATATGGTGATCACCGAAACCGGAGCGGCCAAGGCTGTTTCGAAGGCACTGCCGCAGTTGCAAGGCAAGTTGACTGGTAATGCCATCCGGGTGCCAACACCCAACGTGTCCATGGCCATTCTGAACCTGAATCTGTCTAAGGACACCACTGTAGACGAGCTAAACAGCTATCTCCGTGAGATGGCGCTGTACTCTGATCTGAAGAAGCAGATCGATTATGTGAACTCTTTTGAAGTGGTATCCAGTGATTTTGTCGGCAACCGTCATGCGGGCATTGTTGACAGTCAGGCCACCATTGTTGATGGCAACCGCTGTGTACTTTACGTCTGGTATGATAATGAGTTTGGATACAGCTGTCAGGTTAACCGTATTTTGCAGCATATGACCGGAAATCATCACAAAACAGTGCCTGTTCAGTAGCAGGCATTGGCCATCCGTCATTCATGGCAATAGCTGATGGAATGGACCCTATCCTGAAAAAGCCATCATATGCGCTTTTTCAGGATGCATCGTGTATTTCCGAGGTGCAGTAACTGTGCTGAACTTCGCCTTTAGTGTCCAGAGAATTCAGTCGTACGTCAAATCCCCATAACAGGTGCAGGTGTTTGAGGATTTCCATGGCGCTATCAGCGTGAAGGTTCTGACCCCTATGCATGGAATGAATCAGTGTCAGGGAGCGGTCTCCTCTTACATCAACATCAAAAACCTGAATATTAGGCTCCTGATTACCCAGATTATACTGGTTGGACAGTGACTGTCTGAGTGCTTTGTAACCTGACTCATCGTGTATGGCGCTGACTTCGAGAAAGGCTTTTGAATGGTCGTCGTGAATGCAGAAGAGCTTCATATCCCGCATCACTTTGGGAGAAAGAAACTGAAGGATAAAGCTTTCATCCTTGTACTGGGCCATGGCGTGATGAAGGGCCTTCAGCCAGTCGCTGTCCGTGAGGTCAGGAAACCATAGCCGGTCTTCCTGAGTAGGATTTTCGCATATCCGGCGAATGTCGCGATAGATATTGAAGCCCAGAGTATAAGGGTTTATGCCGGAATAACGTGGATCATCAAAATCCGGCTGAAACACGACATTACTGTGAGAATGCAGAAACTCGAGCACATAGCCTTCGTTGATCAGACCTTTTGCATAGAGTTCATGCATCAGCGTGTAATGCCAGAAGCTGGCCCAACCTTCGTTCATCACCTGGGTCTGCCGCTGAGGATAAAAATACTGGGCTATTTTACGGACAATTCGAATCAGTTCCCGTTGCCAGGTTTTCAACAGTGGTGCATTTTTTTCAACAAAGTAGAGAATGTTTTCTTCCGGCTCTGAAGGGAATCGTTTTCTCACTTTGGCAGGGTCTTCCTTTTTGCTTGGGACCGTTCGCCAGAGATCATTGATGTTTCTCTGAATATATTCTTCTCTCTCCCTCGCCTGGTTCTTTTCCATTTCTGCTGAAATGGCGGAAGGGCGCATATATCGATTGACTCCTTGATTCATCAACGCATGGCAGGCATCCAGAATCACTTCAACAACGTCAACACCGTATTTTTCCTCGCACTGATTAATGTAGTTCCTGGCAAACAGCAGATAATCGACAATCGAGTCTGCATTGGTCCACTGACGGAATAGATAGTTACCTTTGAAAAAAGAGTTATGACCGTAACAGGCATGGGCAATCACCAGAGCCTGCATGGCCATGGAATTTTCCTCCATCAAGTAGGCGATGCAGGGGTTTGAATTGATGACAATTTCATAGGCAAGCCCCATTCGACCACGTCTGTAGTTTTGAAGATTCGTAAGAAATTTTTTACCAAAACTCCAGTGATGGTACATGAGCGGCATGCCCAACGAAGTGTAGGCATCAATCATTTGTTCCGAGTTTATGACTTCAATCTGGTTTGGGTAAGTATCCAATTCAAACTTTTCTGCCAGCTGGCCAATGGCCCTGTCATAAGCGTCAAGTAGCTCAAAGGTCCACTCGGAGCCGGTTGAAAGGTACTGGCTATTCATGGCTATTTCACTTCCTTTTCGAAAAGACGACGGAAGACCCGGTAGACAGGTTACTGGGACTTCCTGACCCTGATGTACCACTCAGACAGCAGTCTGACCTGCTTTTCGGTGTAGCCGTGCTGTACCATGCGGTCCACAAAGTCGGCATGTTTCTTCTGATCGTCATGGGAAGCCTTTGCATTAAATGAGATGACAGGCAGCAGGTCTTCTGTGTTGGAGAACATCTTTTTCTCAATCACGGATCTCATCTTTTCGTAACTGAGCCAGATGGGATTCTTGCCCTGCATATCAGCCCTGGCTCTGAGCACAAAATTGACCACCTCATTGCGAAAGTCTTTCGGGTTGGCTATTCCGGCGGGCTTCTCAATTTTTTCCAGCTCATCATTGAGAGCTATCCGGTCGAGTATCTGTCCGGTATCAGGATCTCTGAACTCCTGATCCTGAATCCAGAAATCGGCGTAGGTGATGTAGCGATCAAAAATATTCTGACCGTACTCTGAGTACGATTCCAGATACGCTGTCTGAATCTCTTTACCCAGAAACTCCACGTATCTTGGCGTCAGATACCCCTTGATGAAGCTGATGTATCGCTCTTCAATGGCTTCGGGGAACTGTTGTTGTTCAATCTGTTGCTCAAGAACGTACAACAGGTGAACCGGGTTAGCAGCTATTTCGGTAGGGTCAAAATTAAAGACCTTTGAGAGTATCTTGAAAGCAAATCGGGTCGATAATCCTTCCATCCCTTCGTCGACGCCAGCCGCATCCTTGTATTCCTGAAGCGATTTGGCGTTAGGATCGGTGTCTTTGAGATTCTCACCGTCGTAGACCCGCATCTTGGAGTAGATAGAGGAATTTTCCGGGTCGGCTATCCGGGAAAGGACACTGAACTGAGCAAGCATCCGCAATGTATCCGGGGCACAGGGAGCTTTGTTAAGAGAACTGTGTTCAAGCAGCTTCTCATAAATTCTGATTTCCTCACTCATGCGGGTGCAATAGGGCACTTTGATAATGTTGACGCGATCAATAAAAGCTTCATTGGTTTTGTTGTTTCTGAATGTTTGCCACTCCGATTCGTTCGAGTGAGCGAGAATAATGCCTTCATAGGGAATAGAGCCCAAGCCTTCAGTGCTGTTGTAATTACCTTCCTGGGTGGCTGTCAGCAAAGGGTGGAGTACCTTGATCGGGGCCTTGAACATTTCGACAAACTCCATAATGCCCTGATTGGCCCTGCAGAGTGCCCCCGAGAAACTATAGGCATCGGGATCATCCTGCGAATATTCTTCCAGTTGTCGTATATCCACCTTGCCCACCAGGCTGGAGATATCCTGATTGTTTTCATCGCCGGGTTCGGTTTTGGCAACGGCAATCTGCTTCAGTCGGTTAGGATAGAGTTTGATGACCCTGAACTGAGTAATGTCACCTTTGTATTCCTCGAGGCGCTTAACGGCCCACGGGGACATAATGTATCTCAGACAGCGGTCGGGTATACCGAATTCTTTCGCAAGTAGCTCTCCGTCCTGCTCCGGGTTGAAAAGACCGAGAGGTGATTCAAACACTGGCGATCCTTTGATGGCGTAGAAGGGTACTTTTTCAATCAGTTCTTTCAGTTTTTCCGCCAGCGAGGATTTACCACCACCAACCGGGCCAAGCAGATAGAGAATCTGCTTCTTTTCTTCCAGCCCCTGGGCAGCATACTGAAAATAAGAAACAATCTGTTCAATGGATTCTTCCATACCAAAGAACCCGCTGAACGCTGGATACCGTTTGATCAACTTGTTGGAAAATATTCTACTGAGTCTCGGGTTTCTTGAAGTATCGACAAGTTCTGGCTCGCCAATCGCTTCAAGCACGCGCTCGGCTGCGCTGGCATAGGTTCCGGGTTCTTGCTTGCATAGCTCCAGGAAAGCCTGAAGGCTCATCTCTTCTTCCAGGGTTGAGTCATATCTTTGCTGGTAATGTTCAAACAGGGACATGTTGCTCACTCCAACGGAATTCGTCTGCAGGTGAAGTGAAGATAGTTGAAAAGCGACTGATAACAATTAATTAATGAGAGAAGTATTTCACCCGCTCGATGGGAGAATGATGAAATACCCTCAACATGCAGACATTATCTAGCAGCCTGTCGGACTTAAGGCTGTCCTACTGCGGTTGCAATCCTCGCTACG
>NZ_JAHHPN010000905.1:0-5313 GCF_024606325.1 Endozoicomonas sp. ONNA1 | reverse complement strand
ATTTGTAGCTTCAAGGGCATCTGCAGTGGTTGTATTTGTAGCTTCAAGGGCATCTGCAGTGGTTGTATTTGTAGCTTCAAGGGCATCTGCAGTGGTTGTATTTGTAGCTTCAAGGGCATCTGCAGTGGTTGTATTTGTAGCTTCAAGGGCATCTGCAGTGGTTGTATTTGTAGCTTCAAGGGTATCTGCAGTGATCGTATTTATAACTTCAGGGGCATCTGCAGTGGTTGTATTTGTAGCTTCAGGGGCATCTGGAATGATCGTATTTGTAGCTTCAGGGGTATCTGCAGTGATCATATTTATAACGTCAGGTGCAGGGGAAGACAGGGTTAAACTTAAATCAGAGTCTGTATTACCTATTGCCGGGTGCACCAGCACTTGGGTCAGTTCATTTGATGCAGGATCAAAGTGAACAATTAAACCGGCTGGCGGTGCTGGTTGATCATTGCTTTCAGGGCGATGATTGGTATTTTCTGTATATTCATCGGCCATGGCCTCGTGATCGAGTTCATAGGTTTTCCTCCTTGATCTACACCATTTAACCAGGCCGCAAGTACCAAAGCCTACTATGGCCAGCGGTGGCAACAGACCAGCGAACACCCGTTTCAGTATTCGCGAGGTGTAATCGGCTGGTTTTACGCTGACCACTGTTCGTATTTGACTGAACTGGTTGTGTGGGTTAGCTGCTGTTACAGTCAGGGGCCATCTTTCCGATAGTGCCCAACCACCGCTTTCTTTACTCAAAGGGGTATCACTATCAGGATTGACCACTAAACTGTTGTTTTGCCAGGTGAACGGGCAATGGTCTTGATGGTCTTCACAGTGAACCCTGACGATCAATCGGGAATTATCGTTGCTGTCTGGCTGATTGGGGTCTGTCACATTCATAAGCCCTACTTCGAACTGGCCCTTATCCCTGTCGTATTCATCGTAGTCATACACAGGAGGGTCTCGCCATTCTGCGAATAAAGGGGGGGAAACGAGCTTCAGGGTATGGATTGTGCCCCGTTTGCCAATCACGGCTATTTTCCTGCCATCCGGACTGGAGGCTATGCTGGTGAGTGCCTGGGGCATGTTTTGAAAGTCAATGAGTTGAGCCTCCTGAGTTTCCCACTGATCTTCCTTGTTTAAAGCCACCAGATGGACGAACCGGTCGGTAGAGGCAATAAAGGCGGTGGTGGAATCATCGGGTAGTTTGGCAATGGTTACATCGTGCACTCCGAACCAGCTGTCCACTTTCTCAAGATCTTCCGGGTTGGAGACTGATTGCATCAGATGCAATTGTCCCTGATCGTATCGAAAAATCAGCAGGGTTTGGGTTTCGGCAGCAACGACAGCAAGGAAGTGTCCATCCGGTGATAGTGTCATGCTAACAATGTCTTTCAGAGCCGGAATGTCTGAAGATGAAGCGAGAGTGACATTCCGCCATTGATTCTCCTGCCATTGTTTATCAAGTTTAATCAGCGAGCTGGTAATGGCTATACCATTATCAACTTCCTGTATTTCATTAAAAGCCGCAATATATGTCAGGTTTGACAGTGGGATAGTGACCACAGGACCTGCTTTTTGGCCCTGGTATCGGGCTAATGGCTCCCCGAAGCGAGAGTCTGGCACTATAGTGCTGGGGGTAAGGACTCCCGACCATTTTTGAATAACGTCAAGGTTGTTGAAATCAACCAAAAAGCTGGATCTGGAATTAGTAGCATTATTAACAGTCAGCAGAATATGGGAAGTGTTGTAGAACGAAACAGAACCCTTATAGACATCCAAGGGTTCCCCATTGGCAGCCAACCCGCTGGAGTTCATTAACAGCAGACGATGTTGCCGGGTTTCTTCCGCTCCACTGGAGCTGGCGATCCATATAACAGCAATGAACATAAGGGCAAAGATGGGGAAAAACGTCTTTGATCTTATATTTTCAGATCTCATAATCAAAAACACCAGAAAGTCAGTGTGGACGTGATTCGTATCGCGGTCTTTTCGATAGATTCGGCGCGTTCGGTGGTACATAGACAACGACCCTCCTGAATCAGGTCATCAGACTGAAAATAAAACACACCGGCTGGCAAATTAAACCCGCGTGTACTGTAATCAGTCATCAACAACGTTGTCGTAGTACCTGACTTGGAAATGGTGGGTCCACGCCAGAAACTGAATCTATACGCAATTGTTGTTAACCGGTGAAGGCCGGTCTTCGCGTATTGGCATAACAAAATATATTGATTCAAAACACTAACCAATGGAGCTCAGGTGAAGATGCCAATGGGTTGATTGTTTTAAAGCGAAGAAACCCCTTGAGTGCAGATGGACTGCATAACGTCAGGCAAGGATCCTTGGCTCTCGGGAAGGATAGCAGATTTTCGTATTAACCTGAGCATCTCATAAAAAAACATCGTTTGTCGTTTATATTTTGTATTTTACAGCGTATAGCGACCCCGATCACGAAAATGCACAAAGGCTATCGCAAAAGGTTTTAAAAAAATGTCTGGTAAGAATGCTAAACGTCATCAAGTATCAGAGCCTGATTTCAGCCAGTTTCTGGAAATGGCCGACAACGAGCTATCTCTGGAAGATCGCAGTACGGTTCATTACCGCAAGTTAATGGAGAGTTACAGCGCTTTCGATGCCATCCGGGAGAAAACATCCGCCAAAGGCTGGCTGGCTGCCAGCCAGATAGAAACCAGGGCGAAGGAGTACCTGCAGCAGGAACCTTTTAAGAAAGACTGGGTCACCGCGGTGTTATCCCCCGTTCAGGCTTTTCTCGAGAGCACCCTTGAAGAACCGCCCAAAACCATTCACATGTTATTGCTTCAGCCACTGGACAGGAATGGCCTGGATTATTTGAAAGCCTGGATCAGGGCCAACCCGGATTATCAAATCCATCTCTGGCAGGACCAGAGGGTTTCCCTGGCCGCTCTGATGCGAAAATACATCATAGAGTGGGCACTCGCCGATGTTGCCAATGCCCGGGACATTGAGCCGTTTTCGGGACAATTAATCAGTCGAATCATCGATGCCCAGCGACGTGCTGTCAGTCATGTTCTCAATAGCTACGACAAGGGGGCTTCCATTGATCGGGCGGTGCAGGATTTTCTGGTTTCATACACTCACGTTTCTGCCAAAGAACTGGCCGTTGAAAGGGAGCAGTTTAATCAGCAGATTCTCTATGCCAGGAAAGCATTGAGCCAGTTAAGTGACGGCGGAAATCAGGCGCGGGTTAACGTTCGGGATATTGCATCGCTATGGCCAGAAGGGAACATTCTGACCAGTGATTACTTCAATGAGCTGCTGCGAGGAAATATCAACGGAGCGGAAAATCTGGCCCGGTTTCAGATCCTGTTCAGTGCCGGTGGCTTTATTGTCAGGCCGGATAGCCTGCCCGGCATAGATCGGGACTGGTTAACCGGAATTGAACGGGATGGCCTGCCAAAAGAGATGCTGGAAGCCGGAATTGTCCAGGCGGTCCTGGAGAGCCACCCGGACGACTTCCCTCACCGTCAGGACAAACTCCGGCAACCGCTTCGCGGTGGCTACATTGACAGCCTCAAGCTGCTGGATGATCTCAAACCGGGGATTCGTCAGCAATTGCTGGCGGCAGCCAGTGTCACCCGGCAACCCTTTCGGTCAATCAATCAGGTGGGCCTGATTCCCGGTACTATTCAGGCTGGGCAATCCCGTGGGCGTCTGTCCGCCAGCATGATGGCAGCCCGGCAGGGATCACCTGTCGTACAACGGGTGTTGGCTTTGATGGTCAAAAGGTACCGATTTTTAGACCGTGCCCTGGGGGCGGCTGAACCCTACAACTGGCAGGAGACCCGACGGTTTTATTTCAGCCAGCTGGACGCGGCGAAGGATCATGGTTTCCCCCTGGACCTGGCCCGGATCGGTGCTTACCGGTTGGGACTGCTGCGCGGGGATGAAAGCCTTAACCTGTTTCTCAATGGCGATGAGTTACTCAGGGAGGCGATGACCGAATACATTCAATCGCTGGGCGGACAGCCTTTGCCCCCGGAGCAGCACCCAATAGGGAAGCAGCTGACCAGCTGGGGGACCTTGTCGACCGAAGAACACCTGGCCCTGGCGGTGGATCCTCAGCAAAAAAGCCTTTCATTTCATCTTGAAAAAAACAACAGCAGGCTCAAGCAATATGTTCTTCCTTTGGGTCAGGAAGAGGGCATTCAGGCCGTCGCCGGATTCCTCCATCAAAGTTACCCACAGGCGACACAGTGGCTATCGGCCCTTTCCCTCAATGCTGGCCATGCCTTGGACTTTTTTGCTGAACCGCCATCGTCAGGGCTGTTGGTGCTGGTGGGCCGATTGGCAGCAGATGGTCGTTTATCAGGCTTTTCCGGGTCAGCCCTGGCGGCCGGTCTTGCCAGTCAGTGGTTGCATGAGTCCAGGCACCGAATAAAGATATACTGTCTTGCTGATCCCGCCCTGGGCGATGAGCGCATTGTCAGATTTTTCCGGGAGGTGCTGACTGCCCTGCCAGCAGGGCTGGCAACCTTGAACACTCTGGAAGTGGCCCGTGAGCTGACCCAGGTTGATGATCTTGGCCAGCCCTGGGTCGCTTCGGTTGATGCCCGGGAAAAGTTGTCATGGCAGCGCGGCAATGGACAGCACTGGACCTGTTACAGAACCCCTAGAGGTCAGTGGAAAATCCAGCCCTCAGATTTTGCCCTGGGACAAAAGGAAGTGATTCCACGCAATGATATCTCCAGAGCCATTGACCTGGCCAGAGAGCATTATCGAACGGTTTTGCGGGAGCTTGGATATGTTAATGAAAGCGGTTATCTATTCAGCAAAATTATAAATAAAGGCGAACTGAATATTCAGTTGATGCTGGATACAGTGACCGCCAATGACAGCAACCAGCCTGAGTACTTTTTCTCATCCCGGGACATTCGCCAGATCGAAAGAGACGTCGATCTGGCCTTTACCCGGTTGCTGGGTTATTCAGGCTTGCCTGATGACATGACGGACCGTTTCACGGTGCTGGTGTCTCTGAGCCCCTGGCTAAAAAGTGGTCTCTATATCACCGGCGAGGGGGCTAAGCTGGTTTTGGATGGCAGTTTCCTGGACTCTGATCTTGCCCCGTTTCAGTCCACCGCTCTGGCTGAGCTGGCTCCAGACAGCGACCGGGGCAGCTCAATTCTCCTTCACTATTTGTCCATGGTCATTTATGAGCGGCTGCAACCGGAGGCGTTCTGGAACGATTTCAGCGCCTTTCACGGGGATGCAAGTTGCCAGCCGCTCCGGAAGTCGACGCCGGTTCCCGATACGATTCAAGATGACACTCAGGCTGTGTCACCT
>NZ_JAHHPN010000904.1:0-1086 GCF_024606325.1 Endozoicomonas sp. ONNA1 | reverse complement strand
TTGATTCCTACAAGATTGCCAAACTCTTGCGGAGAGGCAATTTTCCCATAGCCTACGAGTTTCCTGAAAACATGCGGGCCACTCGAGATCTCCTGCGTCGAAGAAACAGGCTGGTGCGATACTCCGGTGAACTCAAAGCTCACGTCAAAAATACCGCAAGCCAATACAACTTGCCTGATCTCAACAAGTACGACCTTCGGTATGAAAATAACCGGGCACCGATCAGACATTTCTTCCCGGATGCCATGGTTCAAATCAGTATTAATCTGGACTTGGATCTGGTGACCTATTTAGACAAAGAGCTGGCCAAAGTGGAATGGAAGCTCAAGAAACACGCTCAGGATCTCAACGGCAAAGAGTTCAGTGTATTGAAAACCGTTCCCGGTATCGGGGACATATTGGCTCTGACGATTCTTTACGAAATCGGTGATATCTCCCGATTTGAAAGTGTACAGAAGTTTGCTTCTTGCTGCCGCCTGGTCAAATGCAAGGCTGAATCTGCCGGCAAAGTCTACGGTACCCAGGGTAACAAGATTGGCAATGCCCACCTGAAATGGGCCTTCTCTGAAGCTGCGGTTCTCTTCTTGCTTGGCAATGATGATGCCAGGCGTTACTTACAATCACTCCAGCGCCGCATGCCCAAAAGCAAGGCTTTGACAGTGCTCGCCCACAAGTTGGGTAGAGCGGTTTACTTTATGCTGAAAATAGGGAGCGTCTTCGATGAAGCCCGTTTTTAAACCGGTAAGTCGCCACAGACAGCGAGCTGACCGCCTAACTGAACATCACCGGATAATGCCCGCTGCAACCGTCGTATAAAACGACTGACCTTTGAGGTCTCAAACGTTGCAGGTATTACAGAGCGGGAACCAGGCCTCTTGATTAGACACTGTCTGTGTGCGCATTAACAGAGAACTTGGCAAGGTCGTTTACACCCGACCTGAGCCTGAAACTAACTGGATACCAGAGCCAATTGACTTGAATAGTGCCAGCAAGGGTTAACCGATAAATGTCTCGACTTTAGCTCCTGCGTCCTCGGTAACTTTCAAGGTAGATGTCGCCTCAACTTATGCAGCTAAATCACAATGC
>NZ_JAHHPN010000903.1:0-4074 GCF_024606325.1 Endozoicomonas sp. ONNA1 | reverse complement strand
GCTGAAGGAAGATAATTATGAACAATACATAGAACTCAGGAAGCTGAATCAGAAGTTATTAGAAGCTGGTCGTTCCTCAGATAAACAGCAGCTTGACTTAAAAGAAATGCAAAAAGAAAACGATTTGTTATCCAGACGGGTTGCAAGTCTGGAGTTGGATTTAGAAGTAGTTCGTCGTTGTTCAGATGCTCATCTAAGTCTCTTTAATAAAATGTGGGAAGAAAAAGTTCAACAATCCAGACGATCGAGCCAGCGTGAGAATGAGTTATATCCAAAAACCACAGCGCTTGACGACAATCAGGAGCAACAGTCTGAACTGGAACTTGAAAACAATGTTTTGCTGAGACAGTTGACCTACACACAAGAAAGTCTCAAAGCTGAAAAAAGAATGCGCTCTCAGGTTGAGAATGACCTGCAACAGACCCGCTCTCTTTTGCAAGAGAAAGAAGATGAAGTGATCGCCTGGGTCAATCAATCGAGGCAGTGGAACACCGCCAGGGCGGCTATGGAAAGAGAGATTGAAAATCTGATGGATAAACTGAGCATGCTATTACAGAACAACCAATCAGAGGCGATGGAAGTTTCCCAGGATCAGGTTCATTAATAGTCAAACGATTTATGAATTGTTGAATGTTGTAAAAGGAGTATTACGATGGCCATTCCATCAAGTACGGTAAGCCGTCCACCCGAACCTGACAGGTTGATTAGTCAACATGTTCAGGGGACAACTGAGGAGTTAAACAAGCATCCGGGCGGTACTGCGATCTATTCATTGCATCAATGCTGTGCTCTTACAGAAATACTAAGCAAGATGCGGGCAGGCACGGTCGTGGAAGATTTGCCTGCCCCCCCTAAGCCTTGCCGTTTTCTGAATGGCGGTAAACCTCTGGAGTCCCGCACGGTAATGGCGTCTTCATCCTGGATGGGTAGTCTAAGGAACACGCGAACCGATTCGCGACAGCCTGCCGGGGCCATTGATGCTGAAGTTCAGGCTGAACTGGAGAGAATGGATCAACGTATTCAGAAGGATTACCAGCGCATCTGCAGTCTCAACAATCAGCTCGGTAACGTTCTGGAAATTGCTTTGCAGACTGAAACGGCATTGGGCAAAGATATCCCCTTCTATGAAAAAGCATTACAGAAGCAGTATGAGAATTCGGGAAAATTAACGGCAATGGGTAGTGAATTCTTCCAGGCTGTGACTGCAAAACAACGTTCTCTTGAGAATGAGCTACTTCAGAAAACCAGAATGCTTGAGAGTAAAAATAAGCAAGTTGAACAACTGGGTGAAAGAATCCAGAAGCTATCACAACAGTCTGAACAGAGCGGTAGCAAAATTCTTAAACCGGGCGATAGAAAAATTGAGACAGTGCTTCGTGATCGTACAATAATTCTTCAGCAAGCACTTGATGAAGCCCGGCAAGAACTTAAAAAAGCCCGAGAAGAAAGAAAAGAGGGTGATGATGCCCTGCGTAAAATCCAGGAGGGAGAATATGAGACTCCAGAAAGGGTTCAAAAGCTGAAGAAGGATTTAAACTCAGCTAATGTTCGCTTAATAGATAAAGGATATGAAATAGATCGTCTTCACAATGACGCTAAAAAGCTGAAAAAGGACTTGGAAGAAGTTGACCGTTCTTGTACTGCAGCCCGAAAAGACGTTAGAAAACTCGAGGAAGAAAGATATGTCCTATCCAAACGGGCTGACAGACTGGAGAAGGATTTAATAGAAGCTAATCGTGGCTATCAAGACACCTTAAGAATAATCCAGGAAGAAAATGCTGATCTTAATCGTGGCTATCAAGACACCATAAGGAGAATCCAGGAAGAAAATGCTGAACTGACTAAACTGGCTGACAATCTGGGGAATCATGTTTCAGCAGCCCTGCATTCATCAGATTATGATCGGGATCGCAATCTCAGAGCCCGGATAGAACGATTGGAACAATCCAGACCGACTGAGCAACTTGAGCATGCCCTGTTACAGAAGGCCGAAATGCTTAAAGCCACACAAGAGCAATTATCTGAAGTAGAAAGTCAAAAAGCGCTTATGCTGAGAAAGTTGAAAAATATGTATCAGAAACTCACAGCAATGGGGGTTGACCTGATACCCAAAAATAAACTTTCTCAGCTTCAGAATGATCTGCAACGGAGTCAGTCTCTTTTGCAAGAGAAAGTGAACGAATTGAGTGCCTTTGTCGCTCAATCCAGACAGTGGGATACCGACAGGGCGGCTATGCAAAGAGAGATTGAGACCCTGAGGGCTGAGCTGAAAGCAGTCTCAATTGGCAACCAGACGACAGAGACATAAGCCTCCCCAAATCAGTGTTGAGGTGTCAAGAATGACCACCTCACACCGTGGGTAAACACAAGCAATCAATCCAGTTCAGTGACTTGCGCCGTTCCATCCTGACTGCTGGTCACCAGGCGACGGCCATCGTCGATGAAAGCTACGGATTTGACCGGCCCATTATGGTGAATAATGGTTTTTTCTATCCATGATCCGTCAGCCACCTTGACATAGACTTTCGCCGTGTGATCGTCACTGGCGGTCACTACATGCATGTCATCAGCGCTGAAGGTGGCTGACCCGACCATGTCATTATGGCAAATAATGGTTTTTTCTAACCACGATCCGTCCGCCATCTCGCCGAAGACTTTCGACGTGTGATCGTCACTAGCGGTCAGCACATGCCTGTTATCAGCGCTAAAGGTGACTGATCTGATCTTGTCATCGTGGCAAATGCGGGCTTTTAATGACCATGATCCATCTGTCTCCTGGCCAAAAACTTTCGCCGTGTTATCGTCACTGACGGTCACCAGATGGCGGCTATCGGTACTGAAAGTTGCTGATGTGATCGGCTCACAATGGGAAATGATGGCTTTTACTACCCATGTTCCGTCGGACTCCAAGTCATGAATTCTCGCTATGTGATTGTCACCGACAGTGACCAGATGGAGACCATCGTCGCTTAATGTGGCTGAGTTGACATGATCTGCAGTGGTGATAGTGGCCTCTTTTGCTAATGATCCATCGGCTTGCCGGTTATAGATTTTCGCGCTGCCATCGGTGCTAACGGTCACCACACGGCGGTTATTGGCTCTGTAACCTTGTTGATGGGAGCTTGCTTGTTGTAAACGGTCAATACCTTGATGACTCAAAAATTCACTCTGGTCACCTTCAGTGCCAACCCTTCCGAAACCGACACCTGTTGGTGCGCCCTGCGGCTGAACAGGTTCTGTTATGGCTGGATTTGAAAGCCCGACAGCGGCGGGAGAATTTAAGTTATTCATATTAAGTTCCTTTCATTAAGTTAGTTTTATCCTTGATTACAAGTATGTTGCTTAAAACATTGATGTACTTGAGTAACTCTGAGTTGCTTCCAGGATAAAAAGTTCAAGACATTGATGTAAGCGCAACTAACAAGAAAGCAGGACTGTGATTATGAAAAAGGATCAGCAAACTGAAAGTTGGTTTCTTTATCTGTCTCTCAGCAGCAGGACGGTCTGAGGACGGATGTTACTGTCCAGATGACCATGAATGTCGGTGAAGGAAATGGGTTTGTCGATCATGTTACGGCGAGAGTAGCGGATTTCCTCTACGGCTGAAGAAATTTAGTCAGGATAGCTAACAAGAAAGTTATTCAGGATCTTACCGGGGAACAAGTCTTAATGCCCTGAGTCAAATCATTTATGAATTCTCTAAAACCTCTAAAAGGAGTAGTTCCATGAATGATCCCCAAAGTTTAGGAAGACCGCTGGTTTTGCCAGGTTCTATTGTTCAGGCAACCAACGGGAGGCTCGGCAACGATTCCGGCAATACTGCGGAATATGCATTGAAACGGTGTCGTGTTCTTAAAGGCACGTTTAGCCTATTGCTGAGAGAAATAATTGTATCAGAGTTGCCAGAGCAGCCTGTGCGAAGTCGTTTTCTGAATGGCAGTAAATCTCTGGAGTCACGGACGGTAGCGGCGTCTTCATCCTGGTTGGGTAGTTTTTGGAACACGCCTGCCGGGGCCATTGATGCTAACGTTCAGGCTGAACTGGAGAAAATGGATGAGCGTATTCAGAAGGATT
>NZ_JAHHPN010000902.1:0-1698 GCF_024606325.1 Endozoicomonas sp. ONNA1 | reverse complement strand
GTACATATTAATTAATGAGGTGAAAGGCTCCATTCTGCCAGAAGCGTGGGGTCATGGATTCAAAGGGAATTGAAACAGGATAGGTGCCTTGAATGAACTCAACATAAAAAATGATAAAGAAGATCATCGACAACACGATGAGCGTTAAAACCAAAAGCTTTGAAATAATCAGTTCGCAACCCTTTACTTGAGCACTGGCCATTAGTCTGTCGTTAACGTGAGCGTGTAGACAATAACCCACTACCAGCACCATCATCATCTGACTCATCGGCGTGATGAGCACACCGCTGATCTGGGCATGAAGAGCCGCACTCGAAATAGCCCACAGAGCCGATATCTGGATATAGGCTTTTCGCCCGGAGATCTGCCCGCCGTCTAAACGTTTTTTCAATCCCACCAGATAAGAAACACTGCCCCAGAGCAATAGGATTACAAAGCACAGTGTGGCCAGCGTTCCCCATTCAGAAAGCCACTGTAAAACAACATTATGGGGTGATCCCAGTCCGTTGCCTGATGAAAGAATAAATTGTTGTGGCCCGACCCCAAGCATGGGGTTCTGCAATGTCAGTTGCCAGGCACTAATCCAAAGCTCAACCCGGTCATAGGTTTTCAATGCAGACGAGAGCGGCCTGAAGCCATCAAGTCCATTCCCCAGAAAGAAAGGAATAAGCCAGATCAAAATCCAATAAGCGAGCAGCCCAACGATCAATGCTTTTATATGAACTCGAATGATGGCTGTGATTGCCTTCCGGAAACAGAGGTAGATGGCTATTCCACTCATAATCAAAGAGAGAACAATACCTCGGCTCTCTGATAAAAAAACGAAAAAATACATGACCACTAAAGGAACCCAGCTTAATCTCTGAACCAGAGATCCCATGTCCTTCGATAAAAGGGGCAACAACGCCAACAGTGGAATCAGCCAGTTCTGCGCATGATTCAAAATTCTGGGGTTAGTGAATCCATAAACCGTGTGCCTCCATGCGTCAGGCGGATATTGCAAATAAACAGCATAGTGAAACAGGTACCCAAAACCATAAAGCCCTATCGCTAAGCCGATGACACTGATAACCCCCGCCAGTCTTCTCTCATCAATACTCTTGGCCAGCAGTAATGAACTCATCATCAACAGGCCATAGAGTCCAACCTCCTGAATGCCTTTTACCGGATATTCACTCATTAATGCAGAGCATGAGCCAAACACCAGGCCGGGGAAGATCAAGACCTTGGCTAAAAATGGCAATTGAGCAAAGCCATTCAGGGTCTGATAGCTAAGGAATACTCCAAAGATCACAGAAAGAAAAATCACCTGAACGACTCGCCTGAAGTTATAGCTGGAGAGCCCGAAATTCCAGATTAAAAGAGCCGACCACATTGCCAACAGCGTCAATGTGATTAGCAGGAACACTGCATTTTTTTGGAGAGACTGATGAATAACTGTGAACATGAGTGCTGAATATCAATGGACACAATGATCAGATATCGGCTGCAAGTCAGGCAAAAATAGCCTCATAAAGGGCTGACAGGCTCAAAATTCAGACTGTAATCCTTACGATCAAAACCAAACTAAAAGGAAATAAAATATGAGCCTGTCCTTTAACTATTTCAATTACTTTCTTTGGATAAAAATACTGACGAGGGCCAGTGCACCAGATCCTGCCATCAATAGTGTCGAAACCGCATTGAGCACCGGTGTTG
>NZ_JAHHPN010000901.1:0-6413 GCF_024606325.1 Endozoicomonas sp. ONNA1 | reverse complement strand
AAAAATGAATCAGCCAGATTGGAATAAACGACCACAATAATTTAACCCTTGAAGCCATTGTTGACCTGCACTGATAGCATATGCCTTCATGGCCTTGAGTCTTCCAGCTGCGCGATAGAATCGATTGTTCCAACTCATGGTTTTTAGCCATTCGTCAGCATCGATTTCAAGTCTTGTCAGGATAGGAGGTGAGCTTTCTGGTATAGAACCTTTCTTATCCGTTCTCAATGCTCTTCCACTCCAGTCCACTAGCTCCAGGTAATCATGAAGAATATAAGGCAATGCTTTATTCGTATTTTGCCCCTGACTCTGAAAAGGCTTCAACATGAACGGCTGGTTGCAATCTGTCGCTTCAGTAGCTTTTTCGATACGTTTCTGGATAGAGGTATAGTCCGATTGTTCCGATGTGGATGCCAGTTTTGCCCGGACAGGATTCAGGTCAACATATGCCATGCAGGTCAGCAAAGCCGACTCATCCAGTAACGCCTGACTCTTAAAACGCCCTTCCCAGAATCGACCTTTACAACCATCTTCCTTGTTGGCTTCACGGGCTAGATACTCGTTCAAACAACGCATAAACCAGCTGATATTCTTCAAACGGATACGATACTCTGCCACATATTCATCAATGCGGCTGAGTTCTGAGCGACTGAGAGTGTCGTTGCTCATATAGCGTTGGATCAATAAAGGTCCAGTGAAAAGGGTAGTCCATCGCCGAAGTATTTCATCTCGATTCCAGCTCTCAACCTCACTGGTGTTAATATGTAGTACCAGATGATAATGATTAGACATCACAGCATAAGCACATACTTCGATGGCAAAAATGGAGACTAATACCTGTATACGATCGACCACCCACTGCCTGCGATGCTCAAAATTCCTCCCGGTCTGATGATCTTCACCACACAAATAAGCCCTGCGAACACACCGAGACATACAGTGATAATACGGAGTCGAACCTGAATCAATCAGGCTGCTGCGGGCTTGAGTCATGGGATCTCCTACTACAAAGACAATAATGGGTAACAGGAGGAAGATAGTTCATTCAGTCGATTGGTCAAATATATGGATGTCCTTTTTAATTTATTTATTTACAAAATATATGGATGTCCTTTTTATTTTTCTTTTTTAATATATGGATGTCCTTTTTAATTTTCTTTTTAATTTTTTTAATTTTTGGATGTCCTTTTTAATTCTTTTTAATTTTCTGGCTTGAGTCATGGGATCTCCTAATACAAAGACAATAAGGGGTAACAGGAGGAAGATAGTTCAACCAGTCGATTGGTCAAATATATGGGTGTCCTTTTTATTTTTATTCTGGATGACCTTTTTTAATTTTCTGGATGTCCTTTTTAACTGGTTTTATTTTTGTGGATGTCCTTTTTGTTTTTTTTTTAGTGGATGTCCTTTTTATTTTTTTTTTTTTTTATTTTTATTTTCTATGATCTTCACCCTCGCATCATGAACGACAGTGCTGAATTTTACAGGCTCATTTCATGTTGGAAACTGGGCTCCCCTTCAGGCTCATTTCATATTGGAAGAGACTGAGGTTGACATATATAACTAGTCAGACTAGTTTTTTTTAAGGTGTGTCATGATTCAGGAGATTGAAATGGAAAATCAATGGCAGTTACAAGAGGCTAAAAGTAAGTTTAGTCATATCGTGGACAGGGCTCGCCAGTACGGTCCGCAATTTGTGACCCGTCACGGGCATAAAGCGGCTGTCATTCTTTCGTTTGAAGACTATCAAAAGATGTCCGCACCAGAGAATAGTCTGAGTGACTTTCTAAAAGCATCTCCCTTTTCGGATGCTGATGTTGAAGTGTTTGACAGAAGTAAAGAAACTCCGAGGGATGAAGATCTGTGAAGTATTTACTGGACACCTGTGTATTGTCAGAAGCATTCAAAAAAAATCCTGATCAGCATGTACTTGAATGGATGGATAGTTGTGAGGAATACAAGCTCTATTTGAGTGTTTTGACTCTGGCAGAAATTGAAAAAGGAATAGGGAAATGCCAGGAGCCGACAAGACAGGATAAGTTGCGAACCTGGCTTGAGTTTGATCTTATGGAGCGCTTCAAGCACAGAATATTGCCTGTAGATCTTGGGGTGGCAATAGCTTGGGGGCGTATCCAGTCTGAATCTGAAAAAAAGGGCGCACCTATGCCTGTGATTGATGGGCTTATAGCTGTCACAGGCTTGGTGCATGACTGTACTGTAGTTACTCGAAATACAAACGATATGCGTATGTGCCAGGTACAGTTATATAACCCATGGGAACGTACAGTGTCATCCAGACCCTGACCCGCAAAATTCATAAGGCGGTTTTGAACAGCCACATATTTTTAAAATAAATATGAACAGGCTCATATCTTTATTGACCTTCGTTTTAACGAGTGAAACATTTCTGTAACAAAATTGCATAACAATAGTGAGCAATAACAAACCTCATAGAGGCGCTCCATGTTGAAACCAATGAAAGGTCTGCTAGCGCTGACCATATCCACCGTTGCCATGCTCACCACCAGTGCACAGGCGGAAGAACTAAGAATTCTGACCTGGGGAGGCTATGCGCCTCAGGAAGTGATTGATCAGTTTGAACAGGAAACCGGTATTACCGTTAAGGTCACCAAATCCAATAACGAAGATATGATTTCCAAGCTTCGCGCTACTCGCGGTGCTGGTTATGATCTGGTGCAGCCAAGTCAGGATCGTATTGTCGGTGCGCAGAAAGAATATCGAATTTATAAACCTGTTGACCTCAGTAAACTCGATGCCGGTCAGTTTATTCCTTCCATGCTGTCTGCCACCAAAGCCAACACCACCATAAACGGTGATGTGTACGGTGTGCCTCATATCTGGGGTACCAGCGGTCTGATTACCGATACTGCAGGTAGCAAAAGCAGCTACAGTTTTAATGACCTCTGCTCTGATGATTACAAGGGCAAAGTATCCTATCGCCTGAAGCGTCCAACCCTGATTGGTTTCGCGTTTGCCATGGGCGAAGACCCATTCGCAGCCTACAACGATCAGAAAAAATACGCTGAAATTCTGGGCAAAGTTGAGCAGAAGCTCATCAACTGCAAAGCCAATGTTAAAGCTTACTGGGAAGGCGGTGATGCTTTGCTTAACCTGCTGCGCAGTGGCGAAGTCACTTTGGCCATGGGTTGGGATGCAGGCGGCTGGAAGCTGCATAAAGAAACGACCAGCATCAACTTCGTACCACCAGAGTCTGGAGCACTGGGCTGGATTGATACCTTTGCCCTGCCCGCCAAAGGCAAGAATGATGAAGCTGCTTATCAATGGATCAACTTTGTAATGCAGCCTGAGATTGCTGCCAAAATCACCGAGGCTGCGGGTAACTTTACCGCATCTGCCGGTGCTGAAGAGTTTGTTAACGAACAGCTCAGCAACAGCTATAAGATCAGCTACAACCAGAGCAGTCTCGATAATATCAAGTGGTATCCGCCAGTACCTGCAGGCCTGGAAATCATCGAAGGAAAAACGCTGGATCGTATCAAAGCCGCACAGTAATCAGTTATAGCTTTACCCGCCAGTCCTGTTTTTTGCTGAGAGTTATATGACAGAGGCTGGTGGTTTTTCAGGATGTACACCCTCATGACTTTCGATCTCGAATGCCGCAATGTTTTCAAACACTTTGGCAGTTTTCAGGCAGTAAATGACATTTCTCTTGAAATCCCTGCTGGCTTCTTTTTCTCCATACTGGGCCCCTCTGGCTGTGGCAAAACCACGCTGCTGAGAATGCTTGCCGGTTTTTCTGAACCTGATCAGGGAGAAATTCTGATAAAAGGAAAGAAGATGGCTGGTATCCCGGCTAATAAGCGTCCGGTAAATATGGTGTTTCAGCACCTGGCTCTTTTTCCCATGATGAATGTTGGGGAAAACATTGCTTACGGACTCAAGCGCAACAGGGTACCAAAGCCGCAAAGGGATAAAAAAGTTGCCGATGTTCTGGAACGTATTGGTTTGCCGGGTATTGAAAAAAAATCGGTCAATCAACTCTCCGGTGGACAGAAACAGCGGGTGGCAATTGCTCGATGTCTGGTGCTTGAACCGGATGTTCTCTTGCTGGACGAGCCTCTTGGCGCTCTTGACCTGAAGCTTCGGGAACAAATGAAAGTCGAGTTAAAAAAACTGCAAAAAGCGTTTGGTACCACCTTTATTTACATAACCCACGATCAATCTGAAGCAATGGTTATGTCGGACCAGGTAGCCGTCATGAATCATGGCCGTTTTGAACAGGTGGGCTCTCCGCAGTCGCTTTACTATGAGCCAAAAACGTCATTTGTCGCTGGTTTTGTTGGTAATAACAATCGGGTGGCCGGGATCGTTGAGTCTATTGTTGGTGAAACGGCAATAATCCGATCTAACGCCGGACAGCAATTTAACACTGCGTTTCCAAAAATAGACCTTAAAGCAGGAGACGCTGTTGATTTGTTTATCCGCCCGGAAGCCATTCATATCCGGAGAGATCAGAGCGTAACGTCTGAAAACCATATTAATGGTCGGGTAGAAAATATTCTTTTTGATGGCGGTAATAGCCAGATACTGGTGAAAGATATCGATTCATCCCAAGAGTTGAGTGTTTCGTTGCCACAGACTCGAGAATTTAATGATCTGGTGGCTGGAGACAGAGTCTCATTATCCTGGGATATGCAACAGAGCAATATTTTTCTATCAAATAAAAAGAGAGAATCTTGACCATGACTGGTAGAAAACTCTCTTTTTATCTGCTGTTAATGCCACTGCTGCTGACGCTGACATTGCTGATTCTGTTACCACAGCTGGATATGTTGGGCATCTCAATGAGAGAGCGAGTCAGTTACGGTGTTTATGAGTTCAGCCTGCTTCATTATCGGGAGTTTTTCACAGAGCCGCTCTATTGGAATACATTTTTGCGCACTGCGGTGATGTCCATACTTGCTACGGCCCTGACATTACTGATCTCCTTTCCGGTTGCCTGGTATATCGCCAAAATTGCCCAGGGTAAAAACAAGAACCTGATGTTTCTTGCCTGTCTGATTCCATTCTGGGTCAGTGAACTTGTGCGAACCTATGGCTGGATGATTTTGCTGCGTGAGAGCGGTGTTGTCAGTGGCTTCCTGCAATGGATTGGAGTGGTGGACGCGCCAGTAGAGATGCTGTACAACGACATTACTGTTATGACGGGCCTCGTTTATGCCTCCATGCTCTTTATGGTAGTGCCTCTGGTCAGCACCCTGGAAGGAATGGACGACAGCCTTGTAGAAGCAGCTTATGACCTGGGCGGTAACCACTTCACGGTCCTTCGCACAGTCATTATTCCATACGCTGTACCAGGCATCGTATCAGGATGCATCGTCGTCTTTATGCTGACCCTTGGTAATTATCTGACACCGACACTGTTGGGTGGTAAAGACAGTCTCTGGTTTACCGAGCAGATTTTTACCCAGTTTATTACCCGCTTTAACTGGGAACAGGGAGCAGCCTTTGGCGTTTTATTGCTCTGTCTGTCGTCGCTGATTGTCTGGCTTGGACTGAAGCTCAGCAAACAGTCCTTCAAACAGGCATTAGCCAGTGAAACCTGAGAAATAGATCATGATACCGAGTATTCCCCAAAGCAGAGCATTTCAGAAAACCTACACGGTTTATGTATGCTTGTTCTTTTTGTTTCTTTTGGCTCCACTTGTCGTCGTTGCCGTTTTCTCAATGAACGACAGTGTATTTCCTTCCCTGCCGTGGGAAGGGTTTACTCTGGACTGGTATTTTGCCGACAACAAAGAGCGTCGTGGCTTATTTCATGACGGTGCGATACAGGAAAGTATTATCACTAGCCTCATGATCGCACTGTTTGTTGCTATTCTGTCCGTCACTTTAGCTATCACTAATGCACTGTTGTTTGAGCGATATGATTTTCGGGGAAAACAGTTTCTCTATAGTTTGATGTTGCTACCACTGGTGATTCCGGGCGTCATTCTCGGGATTTCCATTCTTTCTTTCAGTAGCGGCATCGCCAATACGATAGAAGACAGTTATGGACTCGATCTGGAGTTTTTAAGGCCCGGTCTGCCACTTATTGTTCTTGGACAATTTGTATTTATCAGTACTATGGCAACACTCGTCATTTCAGCACGACTGAGAAAGCTGGATACCGCAATGGAAGAAGCTGCTTTAAACCTGGGTGCAAGCCGTTTTGAGGTATTCACAACGATTACACTGCCCTGGTTAAAGCCAGCGGTGATTGGCTCGGCGGTTGTGGCTTTTCTGATGTCTTTCGAGAATTTTAATACCACATTAATTCTTGCAGGCAGTGATTCCCCATTAACGATTACATTGTTTGATCGTATGAGGGAAGGTTCAACACCGGTGCTCAATGCGGTTTCGACACTATTGATGGCAGGATCTGGTGCACT
>NZ_JAHHPN010000900.1:0-6356 GCF_024606325.1 Endozoicomonas sp. ONNA1 | reverse complement strand
TTTGCCCGCCAGGTTTCTGCAAGAAACCCGGAAAAAACCTACTTGCCAGAAGCTGAAAACGTCTATTTTAAGCACAATCGATTATGGCAACATAAGGGTCAGTTTGAGTTTATTCCAACTCTGAAAACACCATCCCATATCGGCATTGTATACAGAGGCGATTCGAGACCTCCGGAAACCATCTTCAAAACAGGATTTAATCGAAAATCAGATGATTCGGATTCAATTAACGATAATGACTTCCTTGAAGCTTTGCTGAATACGAAATTGAGCCCCTATCATCTAACATATGGACTATGCATTGGCAACTGCCAATTGGTGAATGACTCACAAAATAACATCATCAATACCAGCCGCAACATTGCGGTCGCAACTTGGTTCCCATGGTTTTCATCGCAGCATGAGACGGACGACTTGCCTGAGCCTTGGGAGGAAGACAGCACCTATGTTTATCAGTGTTATGTCAATACCGGTATCGACATTTGCAAAACAGCTGCAGATCTGACGGGAGGGGGGCTACACACTACTTCTATCACGTCTGCAGAAGAAGTACTCACGACAGGCATACCTCCTGAACATATAGTGAGTTCATGGCCGGTTAAACGAACGGTCTTTGATGCCGGGCGTCATTATATGTACGGTTTAAAAACCAGAATTCAGGAAAAAATAGAAAACCCTCACACTGATCAATGTGTAAAAACATTTACAGAAGCATTTCGGCCACCTTTGGATCCAATACATCGTAACCATTCAATTTCGTTAAGCATAGGCGCACATTTTGGAATAGTTACTGACCAGGAGGATGATGAGCTGTCATGAGGGCATTGCTCATAAGCTACCTGACATGACCTGAGTACCAGGCTGGGATTAGCTCACTCCCTGATACCATCCTCATACAGACTTCGGAATTCCGGCGGGGAAATACCGAAGTCTGCCCTCACGAAAACCAGAACAGTTAATCCTTTGCTTATCATTGTTTAAAAAACATATGCAACAAAGGAACTTTACTGAAATAAAGCAATCTATACCTTCAATCAGACAAGAATTACTTGTTTTGCCCTGAACATGACGTTTATATATTAAGGAGAATCACGATGTCACTCCCTGTTTCCAATCATTGCGCCATACTCCATGGTGGATCTGGCACTGTGCCAGAACAATCCACAAAATTGGACAAGAAAAAACAATGGGGTCGCCGAGAAGTAAGAGAAAACGCCCCCCTCCAAAAAACCAGTAAGAAAAATACGGCTGCAATCCATGGCAAAAAATTCACTGCTATGTCGATAACAGAACGTTTTGTTTTTGCTCTTGGTCTTTTTTCAGGTTTACAGAGTGTGTCTGCAAAAGGCAATGGAAAAAGTGACACGTGCAGTATGGCATCCCCAACAACAGCTGAACTCAACACTTGCCCAAAAGCTGGCTTTTCAGAATGGGTCGCAAAATTACAGGAAACAGGCCGAAAAGATGATGCACAGAAGGCGTGTCTGGCAGATACGTGCTCAGCCCCCAAAGAAACCATCCACAAAAAAAAATCAGCGCCTGAAAGAGAAAGTCAGTCTCAATCCTGTCAGAAACCAACCCTGATGGAACAGATCGGTCCAGCGGACAGAATGACCGGTGTTTATAAAAAATCAGACGAGACCAGTCTGGTCCTTGGTATTAAGAACCCTGAAACAGTTCCTGTCATAAAAAAATATAAAGACCTCGTCCGTATGGAGTCCAAGGCGTTAGAGTTAAAAAAGATTCTGGAACAGACTAACCAATACATCAAAATACACAACAATGATTTCGGAATGCTTGTTTATGATCATAAGCAATTTACTGTTCTAAAAAAGTATGATCTCTTTCCTTTAAGCCCCTGCATGAAAGGCCTGTTTGATGAACTCGACAGCTACGATACGGCATTAAAAGAAATTTTCATGTATCAGAAAGAATCCGGAGATTATCAAGCCTATGCTAAAGAACTGGACGAATTAATAAAAGGACGCAGGACTGTATGTGTAGGCTTATTACGATCATTAAAAAGCAAATTTAATGATTTAGAAAGACAGACATCAACTGCATTAAAAGTTAATAGTGATCGCAAAAAAGAGGATATTCTGCAGCACAGAAAATACATTGATTCCCAGATTAAAAAATCAGAAGCCATTCTTAGCTCTGTAGAAATAAAAAAAATGTTCCGTCAATGCATGAAGGATCGTCAAGATTGCCTCAACGAGCAAAAGTGGACTGAAGCCAGGGAGCTTGCTGAAAGAGTCAGAGCCAGGAGAGAAGCAAACAAGAAAAGCTATGGTATGAAGTTACTTAATTTACTGTCTGTAACTTACTTAGTATCTTGTCTGAGCCTGATAGGTTCTTCGCTTGCATTGATTCCTTTGCCAAGAAAAATAACCCGTTACTTCGCCGCCAGAAAAAAAATAGACACTAGTCGCATATTAGAAAAAATAATCAGAACCGAGAAACTGAAGATGCCAGTGGACATCAAAAAATCTATGGATAAGTGCGACACTGCTGAAGACGCAGCGATTTCAAGCAAGACCAGCATCAAGTTGAATCTGTACCCCAACGACTGGGAACACGTGTCTTTACCAAACTATCATGACTTTAAGCAAATCAGGAAAAATAAGCGACCCAAACAAAATATTGGAGCAATAGCTAAAATCAAGGATATCGTTATGCCAAAAGACGAGCTGCCTGTGAGGCCGTGGAAAGAGGATATACCGATAAACCACCAATGCATCAGGCCAATTTACAAAAGAGGTTTTACCCCATCCGGTAAAGAAACGGATACAAAAAACATCGTTGCCTATGCCTATTTTGATCCTTCATCAGATGCAATCAAAAGTACAATATCCGATGATGCCATTGAAAAAATGCAAAGCATTCATGAAACAGGCCGTTATGCGCCCCATGAAAGAGGCGCTACAGGCTACAAATGCTTTAGATATAAGGATGTGCCATTGTGGGAGTTTAAAGTGGCTGGAGATGAACGGGTATACGGCTTAACGATTCAAGCAAATGAGGAAGGTAGACAAGCGGGTGTTGCTCCCCTGGTTATATTCGACACGATATTGAATAAGAAATTATAAGCGCCAACCGGCTCTTACATTGCACTTATTGCATTAATCCAGCATACAGTGAGTTACAAATCGAATTCAAATTCACGCTACTTGAAAACTCTATGGCAATTTCTGTCAACTCATCGGATTTGAGCACAAGCGCGTTACTGGCGTTGAATGCCTCCCGCAAGTAGGCATTATTAACAGATGTCTGAAACGCGTCAGGGTTATCAATTGCAGACATCATGGCATAAAGCTCCTCAGGCGAGGATGGATCATAAGCGCCACATCTGTCCCTGACCGTATCGTGAGCCTCAATGGAAGCACCAACCCAACAATACGTTAAGCAGCCGCCTTTCGAGTGCGTCACTTCATACAGGTAATGCGCGAAGGCTTGACGAATCGCCCGCTTGCATATGTCTTTTAAGTCCCGGAAAAGCTTTTGCTCCTCATGTGACAATTCAAGGCGATCAAGAATAGGTCCATATTCGTTTTTGATATCATTCTCATTTTTCTGTTCTTCTTTTTGAAATCGAGATCGCTGATGAGGAGGCAGTGATTTAACGTAGCCTGGAAGAGAATTGGTTCTATCCAATAATGTTCTTATCTCACAGATTCTCAGAGCATGGATGTATTCTTCATATTTTGCATCATATTGATTGGATTTTTCCATTAGGTACGTCAAGTCGAAGTTTTTCTCAACGCTTAGCTGAAACAGGGCCTCGGTCTTTTCATGAATCACTCCTTTATACCAGAAAGGTTTCCCCATGATAATCACCGGACGGTGGTTCGCTTTGCCCGAGGTTAACTGCTTAAATGCAGGATAGTGCACCAACATACGCTCTATATTCGGAATGCCCTCAGGTTGGTCCGTCCAGGCAGCTTGTATAGATGAGCGTTTAATTTTATCTTCAAGGGATGGCGAAAACCCATCATGACAATGAGTCACGAATAAGGTCTCCCCTTCTTTCATTTGGAAGCTTTCATAAGCCAACCGCCATATCCGTCTACTTTTTTCTCTGGACAATAACACCCTGTACCACTTTTTCAGGCAATGGGCGGCTTTAACCTTCAGTTCATCGACCGCTTCCAGAGACACCAATAGTCCGTGAAGAGCACAGTTCAACATACCGTTATTCTCATAGGTCGGCAGTGGGTCCAGCCAACCCGATTCCATGGCTTCACGGGCAAAGTGGATAAACGAAGACTTGGCCAGGTCACTGTCTTGCTGCAATATGCGCAGTATTGAACTCAACCACAGGTGAGGGCTTGCTCCAGCCTGATCAATCATTTTTGAATAGAGAGACTTGAGGAGTTCAGTGACCTGATCTTCATCACTGACGGCTAATATCTGTTTTACTGCCTCCGGCATTGGTGCGGGTTTACAGTAGCTCGAATACACAGGGCTGATCAATGCCATCTCTTCCTCGCCCAATGCTTTTGTCTCCAGAGACTGTATCAGTGAGACGCCCATGGAAAGACCGGTTAAATCTTTTCTCTCCCAAAGGTTATTTATTATATTGGTGATTCTCAGATTTGTTGCTGGCCATGCACTGTTTCTATCAAGGGCTTTGTTCAGTTGTTCCAGGCTCATACCGCAGGCTTCAGCCAGAGCATGCTGTTGTGCTGAATCAGCATCTTTCAGAAGATCTTTCAGGAGAGCATTAATATTCTTTGACACATTGCTGAAACCACCGACGTTCCTGGTGGGCAGGAAGTCATGGGTGATTGCGATCAAAGGTGCCGGTGCCCCACCCAAATCCACCGATTCCCAGGTTTGGCCTCCATCCGCGGAATACTCGGCAAAGGCGTGGATAAAGCTCTGAATTTGCCGACATGGAATCCCGAAGTAACGACAAAAAGCAACAAAAACAGGCACACGATGACGACAGCTACCTTGTCGTTGTGTTACGAGGAATTTAAAGAAATTGACACCGTCCTCCGGTGCCGTCTCACCGGTAAACAGTTTGCAATAGTGTTTGATCGCTTCAATGCGTTGCATCGTGTCGTCAGTGTTTTTTATTGTCAGCAAAAGCGCCTTTATTTCGGGTGGGTGTATTTCGGTTGGGTGTTGGTCACTAATGGTCTCAAACAGTTCGTCCAGTACGGCTTTCATACCTTCTGAGCAGCGGGTGTCTGAACGGGTTGATTGTTCTGAACAGGCTTCTCTGAAAGGTATTATTCTGTCCGGCTCTCTCGGTTCTACGACATAGGCACATTGAATACTCCGGATGTCCCCGGCCCTGCGAAGAGTCAGTGTATGAAGCCCGGTGTATACGTCCCTGGTCAGGATAAATGGCAAATCGGGTTTAATACTCAAGGCCACGATGTAGTCGTCAGGCGTCAGGCTGGGCAAGGCATATAGACCATTGTGCGATGACATGCACAGAGTCGCCAGCGTTCCGCTGGCTAAAGTCATTTCCCGGGCATGTTCTGGTAATGGGTCCGGGATCAGTACATCGTACCCCTGAATGTGTTGATCAGCCATCTCGGTCAGCTTGATTTCACCCTCAGCAGTCACATCAATATCCTTTGCCCTCCAACGATACATTGCGGAAGGAAAGTCTTGCGTATTAAAAACTTTATAATCCTTAACATCTGGTATCGCCCGATGCTCAAAGTTCGTTCTCCGGTCTAATGTATTACGCTCTTTCCCGTGAACCATTGGGATGTATTGTTCAGAACCCTCAACCCAATGGTTCTGCACATCACTTATCTGATGCCAGAACGCAGGCCACAATCGAACCGCATTGGAGTTCCATGCGCTTATCCGCTGATCAACCTCCCGAAGATAAGGTTGGGAAGGCGATAATTCCAGCGTTTGTTTTTCTTCTTCCGTCAGAGGAAACACGCAATTGGCGTCCACGCCAGTCTGACCATACTCACGATCAAACCAGCTTTGCTGCCAGTATCGATAAAGTGCCCGGGTGAGCGTATCGTCGGACGGGTCCGGCTTCAGGGAAAGACCGGACGCCTGCCACCTGGCCTGAGCAACCCTACTGATTATTTCCGTTCTGGCTTTCTCTCCATCCGGATCAGCCTTAATACGAATTTCATGGCGTTTTTCATCGATACTGTTGAGATTACTGCGTCGTATTAACCACGGACGATCAATGCCCGGTAGCGTTTGGTTGAACCATTTGCAAAGTCCAGAATCAAGCTCCCCCCTGCTCGTGTTAAAAGCCATGTTAAGAGCCGTGGCATGAGCCGGTGACTCTGGCAGTGCCTCCAGCGATATCTTTGCGGCCATCAGATAAAGCCGGTAGTGCTGATTGAGGCATTGATGAAGTCCTTCTT
>NZ_JAHHPN010000899.1:0-5899 GCF_024606325.1 Endozoicomonas sp. ONNA1 | reverse complement strand
CCCTCAATCACCGCCGATGCTTCCTACCTAATGCCTGCCCAACGCATACTGGTGCTGGGCAACGGTGCTCCCAGCCCACTGACAGCGGCGGCAGCACTGGCTTTGCTGCAGGGGCTGAAACCGGAGGATCAGACAAAATCATTCCTGGCTCTGCAACAGAAGCGGATCAGACTGCCAGAAGGTGTGGACAGCCTGCCGCCGGATGTGCTGATCAGCGAGTTCATGGTTAAAGAGGGCAAGCTGACGCTCTCCGGCCTGCTGGATCGCCTGACCAGCTTTATCGGATTGGCAGACAAACTGAACCAGCAGGGCACCTCCGAAGCCCGCATTCTGGCCGGGGAGATTCGCCAGAACGTTGCCGACAGCGTTGCCGCACTCAGAAGCGATATCGATATGAGCCAGATGGCCGGCATCGTTGATGTGAGCGACCGTGATTTCCGAAGGGCTCTGCTGAATCTGGACAAGGCCGGTTTGCCAGACGGTCAGGCAGCAAGGTTGCCAGCCCCGGACTGCGTGCTTTGCGACGGCTCCGGCAAGATCAGGACCGTGATGGCCCTGATGGATCGGGTTAGCGGACACCTGGATGACATTGAGTTCAGTGACCGCTTTAACCATGTCAGGCTGGCCGCCGGTGACAAAGGTTTGCTGGCAGACGCCTTACTGCTGCTGGAACAGACGCGCTTTGCGGCGGTGGCCACCGAAGACCTTATGGACACCCCGGAGTTCCGCAGAAAGCTTATTATCCTCTTCCGGCAGGCGCTTCGGGAACGGCAGGGACTGACGCCAGAAAAAGCCATTGACCGGGTAGTCACTTTGCTCAATGAATCAGGCTACAGTGCCGACGACACCCGCTATGTAAAGGAAAAGCTGCTTGGCAATCAGGAATTCATGGAGCAGCTCAGGACCCGGGGCCAACCTGGCGGGGATGGCGCTGATCCGGGAGATATACGGTCAGGCAAGTTGAAGAGCAAGTGGCGCAAATTTAGCAATGCGCTCGGGAAATTTGCGAATAGCAAAAGGTACATTCGTACCAAAATGGCTTTCGGCGTGGGGATGTCCGCGGTGGGCCTTGCCGGTGGTATTCAGACCCTTAAAAACCTGGAGAAATACGGAGATGCACTGTCTGATAAAACCAGAGACCTGACCTATGCCGGGGCAGGCCTGACGATCGGCGGCGCAATCTATAACCTGGGCTTGACCGCCCAGTGGCTGCTGACTGACAAAAGCAAACACCTTATCAAGGTGGCCGATGCAGCGGACCCGGCTCTTGATGCCCTGAAGCAAACCTCAAAATTAGCAAAAGCCTCAAGGGTCACGGCCATGACGGCGCCGGTTATCGGTAATGTCATTTCCTTGACCGGTTCCATAATTACCACAATCTCTCTCTACATGGCCAAAGACGAGGCAAAAAAGGCCGGCAACACTAAACAGGTGGGCTATTACGAGACAATGATAGCCCTGACTAAGGTTTCGATGGTGCTTGATACTCTGAGCATGTTACTGGACTTTGTCGCTCCAAAGCTGGGAATGGTTGTTGACCTGATCAACATTATGCTCGGCTTCGTGATCACCGCTATCGCAGAATGCATGCCACCCAACAATGCCTACCAGGATTTTGACGCCTTGCTGGCCAGCGATGGCTTCGATCAATACATTAACAACATGGCCAAATCCTTTGAGGAAAAAGGATATTCAAGGTTTGAGTACCACGCCGATGCCGGCCAGTTTCTTAAGCAGAGAAAGTATGAGGAAAACCTTGAAGAACTGTTGATATCCCGGAAAAGGTCACTGTCCGGGACAAAAAAAGGCCTTGCCTTTCTGGACTTTCAGAAGCGGCACCACACAGAGATGGGGACGAAGGAGGCGGACTTCATGCTGGGCAGGAAAGGCTACAAGATATTTTATGGTTTCGGTGGCGATGACACCCTGATCATTGACGAGGGGGAGCTCTATGGCGGATCAGGCCATGACCGGCTGTTTCTTAAGGAAGGTCTCGCAGAAGGCTCTGACGGCAATGATGTTATCCGGATTGAAAAGACAGGGAAGGCGAAAGGGGGTCCTGGTCGTGATCATATCTGGATTGGCAAGTCAGGGGAGGCCCATGGCGGTCGTGGCAACGACTTGCTTCATCTGCCAAAATATCTCGGGATCGGCTATGGCGGACCGGGCAGGGACACCATCATTAACGGCCAGCTGCAGCTCGGCGGCCTCGATGACGACACTCTCATCCATGGCCTTGGATATGTCAAACAAGATGGCGGTGAAGGAGATGACCGGCTTGATCCGGGTATAGGCACGGCAATTATTATCGGCGGATCAGGCAATGACACCCTGATTATGCCACGCGAGATCAAGGTTCCCCGATCTATCCGCTTCGGCGGCCGACACATAGTGGGTACGCATTACTATCGTCTTAGCCAGACGAACTCCGTCGCATTATTCAAGGCTGACCTGCAAACCGGACGCTGGAGCAGCCGTTTTGCTGAATACCTGAAGTACCATAATCTTTTGCGCTTTTCGCCAGATGGCAATGAAACATCTCAAACAGAGCTTTTCGGACTCTTTGGCATAGGACGTTCGTATGATGGGCGCGACTTTGATTTCAATAAACGCAACGGTATCGATGTAGATCTGCACCCAAACCTATTCTACATTGCCCCGCTGGCGGTTATAAAAGCTGACTACACGCGTAAAGTGATTCACCAAAAATTGATCCATGAAACTTTGCTGATGGGGTATGACAAAAAGCACACAAAAGTAGCAAGGGTCTCTGATAAATACGGCCATCGGAAATACTTTAAAATTGGTAAAGTCAGGTATAGAACCGACCAGAACTGGAGAGGAAATACACGAACAGGCTATGCCTATCTTTCGGATCAGGGCGTTTACCTGCTATCAAAAAACGAGGGTTCAGAAACCGGGGATTTGTACTACTTTAGCAAGAATGGACTGAGAGTGCGCAGCCAAAGGGACAGACCCAATGAGCCCACCTTATTTTACACAACCCTCTGTCAGCTTCTGGAAACCGGAGGGCCGATTAACAGTATTGAAAATGTGATGGGGTCGAAGCAGGGTCTGATAGTGACCGGAACTGAGCAGCCCAACAACATTTATTTCAGGGGGGGTAAAAATATAGCCTTTACCCTGGGCGGAAACGATTTTGTCAATGCCGGCAACGGCACCGGGAGGAACTGGATATACCTGGGTTCGGGTAATGATCTGGCGTTGTTGGGCGATGGCTTGAACGAGGTCCATGGAGGTCCTGGCAGGGACACCGTTTCTTACCGTCTCAGAAAAAAGGGTCTTAAGCTGGACCTCACCCACCGGAACCGGTTTAGCTTGCTGGAAGGAGAGCAGCTGGAAGATGTGGAGGTCATCCAGGGTTCCCCGGGTAATGACACCATTCAGGGAGACCACAGTAATACCGTTTTCGTGATCACCAATGGCACCAATACCCTGGATGTCCGGGGCGGGAACGACACCGTGGCCGCAAACGGCGGAAGAACCAGGGTTCGGTTGCGCAGCGGCTTTAACACGGTGTTGCTGGGTGAGGGAAGGCACGAGGTGTATACGGGTACCCATGCCGATACCCTCTTGCTGCGTCGTGGCAGCGATCTCGGTAACCACCGGATTCATATCCATAAACGCCAGGAGCCTCCGACAGGAAAATGGCCCGTGCTGGTCATCCGTTGGAAAAAATCAGGTGAATCGTGCCATGACGCTCGTAAGGTCAGTTTGACCATCAATCCTTTTGACAAGAGCCTGCGCCTGTTTTTTAGCCATCAAATACCGGGGCAGAAAGTGACCCTTGACTTTCACACTCGCGGTTTACGTCATTTCGAAACAGTACAAGCCAATCCCTGCATTTTTTACTGGGAGGACGTGGCAGGCACCCCCCCTTCCCTGTCAATGACTGAGGCCCTGACAAGCCTGAGGAACACCACTCTCTCGGCTCATATTAATTCAGGCACAGAAGCCTGCAGTGTCAAAAGGGTAGCGGAGGACTACACCTTTTCAACAGAGGAGATGCTGGCCTTATTAAATCGCTACCCTGAAAAACCTGTCGGTGAATTCCCCCGGGCTAAATGGCGCAAAGAGGCTGAGCTGGCGAGCCTTGCCAACGAGGGAAAAACCCTTGGCGCGGGCCTGCACAGGATTGGCAGTCAGGAAAGCAATAATATCAGGCTGGTGATTGAGCTTGGTTTCACCTCTTCCATATGCACCCCACAGAGTGGTTTTTTACGCAGGCTGACCCTGGAGCTGGGTCAACAGCGGGTGCTCCTGGAAGGCGCAACCCAACTCATGAAGAAGTATGGTATTGGCTTTTTAAGACCATGGCACACAATGGCTTTAAAATTGGTTCAAACCGATGCAGACGGTCGCAGACAACAACACAGCGACCAAAAACTATTTGGACTTGGTCATAGAGAGTTGCTGAAATCGAGTCCGTCGCTTCAATTGAACGCACCGTTGCTGAAATGGAGTGATCCGTATACATGGAGCGAACTGTTCCCCGGTCAGCCAATGTCCGAAACCCTGGACATGCTGGAGATGGATTATACCTTTGATAAGCCTTTTCGTGATAAATGCGGTATCTCCGCCGCATACAACAGTTCTGTGATTATGCCGACGGTTCACCTTGACCTGTCTTCAGGTCGACACTCTGGCATCCCCGTCATTATTGGCGGCCCGGGCAATGACCAGCTGACGGGTAACCCGTCCGCAGATAACGTATTGCGTGGCATGGGAGGAGATGACAGGCTCAGGGACATGGGAGGCAATAACATATTTATTGTCGGCCTGGGTAATTCCACCGTTATTACTGATGAGAAGGGACACAATCTGCTAATACACGACAATCTTGGTAGTGTTTATGGTACCCGGCTCCTGAAACGAAGATCCAGGGGGCTCAGCGTTAAGGTCACCCTCTCAACGTATCAACTGGATGGGATGACCGTCAATGTCACGGAGGGCATCGTACAGACCCGATGGCGGAATACCAGCGAAACAGGCAGTTGGCGTTATCACCAGACGGTGTTCAATGCGATCGACCAGATTGCCGGGACTCCGGGAGATGATACTTACTTTGGCAGCAATGGTACGGATATTTTCAGCACCGGGGGTGGCCTGGACAAGGTGAGCATGGGGGACGGAGACGACCGGGTGATCATTAACGCGCTCTGGCAAACCGGAACCTCTCTGGACGGGGGCAACGGCGCCAATACGCTGCTCTTTCAATTGCCCGTGAGTCGTGATGTGAAGGTTGACCTGAAGCATAGCTTAACGGTCAACAACTTTGTCCTGGAGGACACCGGGTATGGCAGGATAAGACTTTCCGGTGATGATAAAGACAACATTTATGTGTCCAGAGGTTCCCTCCGCAACTTTAATGGCAGGGGCGGGGATGACACACTTTTCATGCTGAAGCTACCGGCGTTTACCCATTTAAACGGGGGCCCGGGCAAAGATACGCTGGATTTGAGCCGGGCAGTCACGGCTCCGGAATTGGTCCGGCTTAACCTGTTTGTGGACCGGGACTCAGTGAGGCTCTCGTGTCCTGCAAAGAATGTAACTCCCTGCTCTCCCGATACAAACAGCAAAGGTCGTTTATTCTATACACTCAGGTCAACCGGGTCGCGGAACACCTATGACACATGGGCGTCAATTTTCAGAAACTTTGAGATTATCAATGGCCCGGAAACCAGCGATATTTTCAACATTCCGGCCCAGGCCGGCCTTGCCGTCAATGGCGGAGGCGGAAATGACAGGTTCAATATTTACGCTACAAGCATAAAGGGCAACAGCAACAGAACCTCAATCACCACCACCATAGGAGGACCCGGACACAACAGGCATTATGGCAGTCGGAAAGCTGACCGGATGGTGGCAAACCTGGGGC
>NZ_JAHHPN010000898.1:0-2649 GCF_024606325.1 Endozoicomonas sp. ONNA1 | reverse complement strand
GCGTTCAATACAGCGCGTATTGAAGCACTTGAGCTCGAGAACCTCTATGAAGTAGCTTATGCTACTGCGGTTTCCGCCGAAGAACGTAAGGAATCCCGTGGTGCACACGCTCGTAACGATTTTACCGAGCGTGATGATGAAAACTGGTTGGCGCATTCCCTATACTTTCCGACTGAAAAACGGGTCGGCAAACGTCAGGTTAACTTTGCACCAAAGACCATGGACGCTTTCCCACCGAAAGCCAGAACCTATTGAGGAGGAGGCAGGAATATGTTGGGTAGTTCGTTAAGTGTTAGCGTCTATCGCTACAACCCGGAGGCTGACTCCAAACCTTATATGAAAGACATTGAGGTAGATATTCCTGAGGGCAAAGACCTGATGGTGCTTGATGTATTGAACCTGATCAAGGAGAAGGACGAAACACTGGTGTATCGCCGTTCCTGTCGCGAAGGTGTTTGTGGCTCGGATGGTATGAGTATCAATGGTACCAATGGTCTGGCTTGCGTAACCTCCCTGTCGGAAGCCATGGGCAGCAAGAAAAAGTTGATACTACGCCCGCTGCCGGGTCTGCCAGTCATCCGTGACCTGATCGTGGATATGAGTCTTTTCTACAAACAGTACGAAAAGATCAAACCGTTTCTGATCAATGAAGAGCCAGCACCGGCTATCGAACGTCTGCAGAGTCCTGAAGACCGTGAGAAACTGGATGGCCTGTACGAGTGTATTCTCTGTGCATGCTGTTCTACCGCCTGCCCATCTTTCTGGTGGAACCCTGACAAGTTTGTCGGCCCGTCCGGTCTGCTGCAGGCGTATCGCTTTCTGGCTGACAGCCGTGATACTGCGACTGAAGAGCGCCTTGCAGATCTGGATGATCCATTTAGCGTGTTCCGCTGTCGAGGCATCATGAACTGTGTTGCTGTATGTCCAAAAGGTCTGAATCCAACCAAAGCTATTGGTCATATTAAACAGATGCTATTTGATAGTGCCACCTGATCTGGTACCTTAGCAGACTGATGCCAATAAACAGGCAACAGAGGTCTCTTATATTGCTGCATAAGAGGCCCACTGGAAGGAATGGCTGTTGGGGGCGAGCTTTCAGATATAAGTTGAGGCTGGTCCCTTGGCATGAAATGTGCACGTACTGTGTGTGCGTACGTTTTTTTCTATCAGCAGCATCTACACTGATTCTCAAATTAAAGATTCGGAGGCTGATACCAGAGTTTTGGAGAAGCGAATGATCCGAAGTGGAATTTCTTGCTATAGTTGCACTGTCGCACGAATTAGGTGGAACTGTAGTTTACTCTAGAGTCTGGCTGACTACTGACCCCATAACCTAATGACGGGCAGGGCAGGCAGGTTTTAATAGCGGGGCGGCCGGTCGATCACCGGTCTATCTGTGGGGTTTGAATAAGCGGGGGAGGCGAAAGTCCCGGTTTTCAGCGTTTTGCCTGTCAGGAAAATGGACAGCAGGCCACAGTGCGACTCTCATGATTAGACAGCCCTTCATTCACGGGGTAGTGATGATGCAAGAAGGTGTGATGCAGTAAATGTGGGATACCTCACATATTTCCGGGGGGAATGCTGCATACGTCGAAGAACTATACGAACAATTCCTTCGTGACCCGAATTCGGTCTCTGAGGAATGGCGTGATTATTTTGAAAAACTTCCTCAGGTCAACGGTGGTGGTCCGGACGTGCCTCACTCGACCATTCAGGAGAATTTTGTCTTGATGGCGCGTCAGCGCCAGAGCACCCGCCCAATCGAAGCCGGAACCATTTCCAGTGACCATGAGCGTAAGCAGATTCAGGTACTGCGTCTGATCAGTGCTTTTAGAATCCGGGGGCACCAACAGGCCCGAATCGACCCTTTGGGTTGCATGCAGCGCGAACAGTTTCCCGATCTGAGTTTAGAGTATCACGGGCTTAGTGAAGCAGACCTGGACACTGAATTCCAGACCAGTACCATTTTCATCGGTAAAGAGCGTGCGGTACTGCGTGAGATTATCGATTCCCTCGTGGCGACCTACTGCGGTTCGATTGGTGTTGAATACATGCATATCGTCAACACTGAAGAGCGTCGCTGGTTTCAAAGCCGCATGGAAAGTGTACGGGGTCGACCTGAAGTGGGCTTTGAAGGTCGACAGCATCTGCTGGAGCGTCTGACAGCCGCAGAGGGTCTGGAAAAATACCTGGGTACCAAATACCCGGGCACCAAGCGGTTTGGTCTTGAAGGAGGGGAATCCCTGATTCCTATGCTGGACGAAATTATCCAGCGTTCTGGTTCTTATGGTGCCAAGGAAATCGTCATCGGCATGGCTCATCGTGGGCGCCTGAATGTATTGGTTAATATTCTCGGAAAGAACCCCTCCGAACTGTTCGACGAGTTCGAAGGCAAGAAGATGGCCGACACCGGCTCCGGTGACGTGAAGTACCACCAAGGCTTCTCATCCAACGTCATGACACCGGGTGGAGAAGTTCATTTGGCACTGGCATTCAATCCATCTCATCTGGAAATTGTTTCCCCTGTGGTAGAAGGCTCTGTTCGTGCCCGTCAGGATCGTCGTAACGATTCAGCCCGTGGTCAGGTTATCCCGATTGCCATTCATGGTGATGCGGCTTTTGCCGGCCAGGGGGTTGTCATGGAAACCC
>NZ_JAHHPN010000897.1:0-2333 GCF_024606325.1 Endozoicomonas sp. ONNA1 | reverse complement strand
GGGAGTGAAACGTCAATCCTGGAATGTTTATCCGTAGAGTGCATGACTGTTCCTTGAAAGTGGGTATTGATCCTCGGTTAGAAAGGACATTTAAAATTCATTAAAACGCTTAGACCTGGTTTGAGAGTGAAAGTTCAGAAAATTGAGGTCAGTGAAACTTGGAAAGAGCAACACCCTGATCCGGGAAAAGGATAGAAAGAAATTTTTTATCGGGTTTTATGTTCATTAGACCATCAATCTTCCCTCCATTAGTTTAAAGACTCTCACCTTGTTATCATCACTGATGGTCAACACATATCGGACATCGGCGCTGATGGTGGCCGATCTGACCACCCTCTTGTGGGAAATGATCGCTTTTTTTACCCATGATCCATCGGCTCCAAGACCATAAATTTTCACTATTTTGTCACCCAGGGCATTCGTCACCACAAGGCAACCATTGGCACTGAAGACGGCCGATCGGACGCAACCTTTGTGGGTAATGGTGGTTTTTTCTACCCAACGTTCAGGGGCCTCCAGACCATAGATTTTTGCCGTACCATCTTCGCTGGCGGTGACCAAATGGCGGCCATCGGTACTGAAGTTGGCTGAGTAGACCGCACCCTCGTGATAAATCGTGGCTATTTCTTTCCATGATCCATCGTCCTGCAGGGCAGAGATTTTTGCCGTATGATCTTCACTGGTGGTGACCAGATGGTGGCCGTCGGCGCTGAAGGCAGCTGAGTAGACCGCACCCTCGTGAGAAATCGTGGCTATTTCTTGCCATGATCCATCTTTCTGCAGGTCAGAGATTTTCGCCGTATGATCTTCACTGGTGGTGACCAAATGGTGGCCATTGGCGCTGAAGGTCGCTGAGGTGATCCTACCCTCATGGGTGATGGCGATTTTTTGTTTCCATAACCCATTGTCCTCCCGACTATAGATGCTCACCATGTTATTTTTACCGACGATTACCACATCACGGCCATCGGGACTGAAGCTAGCTGATTTGACTGGACCACCAGGGTATATAATGGCCTCTCTTTCCCATGACCCACCGTCCCCCTGCCCATGAATTTGTGCCGTGCAATCATCGCTGGCAGTCACCACATGTTTACCATCATCACTGAAGGTGGCTGAGTTGACATGTCTGCCGTGGATAATAGTGCTTTTTTCTTGCCATGACCCATCGTCAGCCTGAACGCAGATTTTCGCTGTGAAATCGAGACTGGCAGTCACTATATGACGGCTATCGGCACTAAAAGTGGCTGAACTGACCGAATTGTTATGGGAAATGGTGGCTCTTGGAATCCAGAATCCGTTGGCCCTGTGGCGACAGATTTTTATCGTATTATCCATACTGGCGGTCACCAAATGGCGGCTATCAGGACTAAATATGGCTGTATTGACATCGTCAAGATGGGTGATTTTGGCTGTTATCTCCAGGTTGATTTTTTTACATTGAGACATCAGTTTACTGTTGGTGAACAGGAACGGAGCAGGAAAATAAAGACATTTTCGGTTCTCTTAAAAAACGAGTGACTTGACAGTATTCCCATTCGCAAACGGCTTTAACCAACCACGGAGTTGTTGATTGTCTTTTGTCATGATGGTGGTCTTTAGTTGATATCGGGACGGTGAAGGAAACCGCTGATACCATGCTCTTTCCAGAGCTCTATTCTTTTTAACAAGATAGCGAAGGTATGTGCATACCTTTGTTAAACAGTGAATGCTTCGAAAATCCAAATAGCGAATAATTTTGACATGTGTCTCTTCGGCTAAATGGAAGAATGTAGGTTCAACTTTTTCCTGTACACTAACTTCCCTGCCCAGACTGACAACCGTTGGTGCTTCAAGCAGTCTGGGTATCTTTGGTGCAGGCGGGAGTGGAGCGTCAAAATTTCTGTTCGTAAAGTGCATATCTGTTCCTTCAAAGTCAGTATTTATCTCCGGTTAGAAAGAGGATTTAAAATGGGTTGTTAGTTTAGAACCGGTTTTAGAACGAAAGTTCATAACATTGAGGTCAGTAAAAATAAGCAAAAACAGAGCCTTGCTCCGGGAAAATGACAGGAAGAAACTTTTCCATTGAGAGCTCGCTGTAAAAGTTTTAATCAGGTTCTTAACAAACCCTGTTTTCAAATCGGCTATCTTCAAAAACACGCTTAATTGCAGGTTGTTTTAGAAACAGCCTGTACAGAAAACCACTACTCTGTTGTCATTACTGGAATGGTTGTCCGAAGGGTGCATGGCTGTCCCTTCAAAGTCAGTTTTTATCCTCTGGGTAAGGACATTTAAAATAGATTGAAAGCTTAGAACCGGTTTTAGAATGAAAGTTCAAAACATTGAGGTCATTG
>NZ_JAHHPN010000896.1:0-2107 GCF_024606325.1 Endozoicomonas sp. ONNA1 | reverse complement strand
AGGAGATCAGACAAAACATCACTGGCTTCATACAAAGCGTAAACGCCCTCTTCCAAAAGCAGAACACTGTCGCCGACATTCAGAGCTCTCAGACAAAGCTCCAGAGGTTGTCCGGCTTTATTGACCGTATGCAAAGTAGCCATCAGAAATTCAATACCTTATCTTGCTGAGCCAGGAAAGATGCCACTGCGTTCCCTTCCAGAAGCGTGTACAGGGGTAACAACTGCTCTGGATCAAGATGACGTTCTGCCAGCGATTCTCCATCCACATAAACCGTTTCAATCCCATAGAGTTCGAGAGATTGGAACAGGGATGAAAGTTTTTTCTTTTCCAGCTGTCCGGGAGATTGTCCGTTCAATATCTGATAAACACCATCACCCATCAGCAACAGACTGGTTGGGATCTCACAGGAAGCAGAAACCAGGGCAGCGTCCAGCGCTTCTCTGGCAAACTGGCCACGGTAAGGGGCCTGAGTTGAAACAATGCAAATAGATTGACTCATGATCAGTCTCCAAAAGTCACCAGACGATCAGCTTCAACGGTCGCTTCGAGTAACTGACCTAATCCCGAGAGTTCATACCCCTCCCTGAGATTACTGGCTGGCAGTTCATACCTTTCAGCTTCTTCAGTATTCACCACGCCTCTGCGAAGAGCCGCTGCGATGCAGACTACCGCATCAATACCCTGCTCTGTGATCAGCTTTTGCCATTGCTCCGGCAGATTCACCTCATCCTGTGGCGGTGAAACCAGGCTGGAAGCATTGTGCACTCCATCCTGATAAAAAAAGACTCGAATGATCTCATGGCCCGCAGCCAACAAAGCCCTGGCAAAAGAAAGTGCTGTCAGAGAAGACTGCCCGGTACCGGAAGCACCGTAGACAGCCAGTGCATATTTCATTCACAGACTCCCATCTACAAAAAATTTCTATAACCGTCACTGGTGCAAAAAAAATACCCCGGGAATACCGAGGTATTTTCATAAATTACTGAATACTTAGTCGTCAGACATGCCCAGCAGAGAGAGCAGAGCAGTAAACAGGTTGTAGATATTCAGGTAGAGAGAGACGGTAGCGCGGATGTAGTTGGTTTCGCCGCCGTGGATGATACGGCTGGTGTCAAACAGGATGAAGCCGGACATCAACAGCACAATAGCAGCAGACAGAGCCATGGATGCCGCCGGGATCTGGAAGAAGATCAGGGCGATACTGGCAATCACGGCCACAATCAGGCCCACCATCAGGAAGCCCCCCATAAATGAGAAGTCCTTGCGGGTAACCAGTACGTAGGCTGAGAGGGCAAAGAACACAGCGGCTGTTCCGCCCAGAGCCTGCATCACCAGAGAAGGACCATTAGGCAGTGCCAGATAGAAGTTCAGCATAGGCCCAAGGGCAGCACCCAGAACGCCGGTGAAAGCAAAAACAGCCACCAGACCTTTGCCTGAGTCAGCGGTTTTATTGACAACAAAAATCAGACCAAAACCTACCAGGCTAAGCACCAGGGCAGTGATACGACTGATTTCCAGCGCCATAGCCACACCCGCAGTAAAAGCACTGAACAGCAGTGTCATACCTAGCAACAGGTAGGTGTTGCGCAAAACACTATTGATTTCAATGCCGCTGCCAACCTGTGTCGGCCTTGACGCTAAAACGGTAGATTTGCGTTCCATTTTTTATTCCTCGCATTGGGGCTTATATAGGGAGTATACCAGAGCTGAACACACCGGCTATATCGAGATTCTCTTTTTACAGGATGCCCACAGTACCCCGAAGGCGTTACAAAAACGTAACAGCCGTTACTTTTAACCGGTGCCATTCCGTAAAGATTTTTCCAATCAGGAGATATTCTTTGGTTTTCAAGGGTTTGACAGTTGATCGTTTTCAGGTAATATTCAATCCCGTTGCTGCGGAGGGATGGCTGAGCGGTTGAAAGCACCGGTCTTGAAAACCGGCGTGGGTTAATAGCCCACCCAGGGTTCGAATCCCTGTCCCTCCGCCACTTCTCAAAGTGCAGTAACATCCTCGGGTAACACTTGGTATAAATCGAGCTGTTGCCGTGTTCGTTGCTGCACTTTCAAACCTCTTCAGGTGGGTTGGCTGAGCGGTTGAAAG
>NZ_JAHHPN010000895.1:0-1809 GCF_024606325.1 Endozoicomonas sp. ONNA1 | reverse complement strand
GCATTGTGATTTAGCTGCATAAGTTGAGGCGACATCTACCTTGAAAGTTACCGATTTGATGCCTCTTATAGCCATTCTAAGGCACTCTATAACCAGCCTACCCATTCGCACCACCCATGTAGAGAAAACCCCTCAGAACGGCTCTATGGAACTCTCAAGGGCACTCTCTGTGCTCTCTTAGGAACTTAGGTAATTCTATAGATTCTATAGCCTCCCTTAACTGCTCTTCAGACATGCCTTTACTATACAGGCCATATGACATTGATACCTTTCTCTCATGCCCCAATATCAAGGTAGCCGTACTCTCTAACACACCAGCCCTCTCTAAGGCAGTCGCCATGTGTACTCTAAGGGAATGGAAAGATTTAGTTCTGCTGCTGCTACTGCTACTACTGCTATCAGCTATGACCTTACTCTTAACCCTACCGAACCATTTAGACAGGCTATGGCTCCATTTACCTTTGAGAGGTTTAAGATCCCCTTCAAACAGGTACTCATGGCCTTTGCTCTGCTGGACATTTAGCCAAGCTCCAAGCTCCTCACTGACACTAGAATGAACAGGAACTATCCTCTCTGCTGCCTTAGTCTTACCGTCCCTGATGTGAAGTGTTATCTCCCCTGTTACAGCTACAGTTACATCTTTAATCTTCAGACTACACAGCTCCTCTATCCTTGCCCCTGTGACCAGACCTAATAGAGGGACTAACCGCCTTGCTCCAAGTGGCTCTTTAAGTACTGTCCCAAGGAATATATCCTTCAACTCTGAGTCACTGAATAGCTGGTATGACTGTGTATCCTTGGTTGATATAGAATGCCCAGAGAAAGGGTTAGTGCTGGTGCTGGTGGATGTTATTTCTTCCATATCATATGCCCGCTTCCAGATACCCATGAGAGCCGACATGTAGTTCTTCTTGGTCTTCCCACTGAGGTTAGAGCCTCCCTCAATCTTGCCACTGATGAACTCATCTAACCACCGCCTTACTGACTTACGCCTTATCTCAGTTAAAGGTATATCACTCTTATCTAGATACTTCAGTAGAGAGGAGACTGCTAGATCCGCTTTGCCTAAGTCCTTGACACTCTTTAAGGTGGAGCTTTTGAACTTCTTATAGTCGGCTAAAGCTTCCTTAAGGGAGTAACCGTATTCAGGGTACTTAGTGCCGTCGATGACTGTTCTATAGGCTTGGACTACAGGCTCTCCATGTTTGTCATACAGACTCTCTATATCCAAGTGCTCCAGACTACTATCCTCCTCTTTGTGACCTTTGATCCTACTTAACCAAGCTTTGTATGAAGCCTTAATATCATTAGAACCACTAATACCATTAGAACCACTAATACCATTAGAGCCACTAATACCATTAGAACCACCAGTAGCTCCTACAGCAAGCCTTAGCTCCTCTTCCAGCCAGTCTACTAGATCAGCTCTAAGCTTCTTAGCTAGATGTAGGTCACTGGTTTGTAGTGATCTGATAAAGAACTCAGAGCCATTAGATAGGTGTCTGATTGGCTTGGGTACTCTTTTCTTGAATACCCATGTGTTGTAGTTCAGAGATAGATATCTAGTATCGTTCAAGGTCATAGCAAGGTACTAATGTGACATGGTTTGTGACACGGTACTACGGTCTACAGCCCTTTATCTATAGGCACTTAGGCTTAGAGAGTAGGTATCTACAGTGTCCCTGTCCCTCCGCCACTTCTCAAAGTGCAGTAACATCCTCGGGGTTCAGCTGGTAAAAATCGGGTTGTTGCCATGTTCGTTGCTGCACTTTCAAACCTCTTTAGGTGGGTTGGCTGAGCGGTTGAAAG
>NZ_JAHHPN010000894.1:0-3659 GCF_024606325.1 Endozoicomonas sp. ONNA1 | reverse complement strand
GCTGAATTCTGTCAGAGATTGAAACAATATACTTTTCATCGTCTATCGGCATTTGTGTAGAGAGAAAGCTATTATGGCAAAAATTGTTGAAATCAAAGGCCGCGAAATCATGGATTCTCGTGGTAACCCAACCGTAGAAGCCGACGTGATTCTGGAATCGGGTGCCATGGGTCGTGCTGCTGCTCCATCCGGTGCTTCCACAGGTTCCCGTGAAGCTCTGGAACTGCGTGATGGAGATAAGTCTCGCTACCTTGGTAAGGGCGTCCTCAAGGCAGTGGCCAACATCAACGGACCTGTCCGTGAAGCTCTGTTGGGTCGCGATGCGAGTGATCAGCGTGGACTTGATCTGGCAATGATCGAGCTCGACGGCACCGAGAACAAGAGTGTTCTGGGTGCCAATGCCATTCTGGCGGTTTCTCTGGCCGCTGCTAAAGCCGCCGCTGCCGATAAGAACATTCCTCTGTACCAGCACATCGCTGATCTGAACGGTACCTCTGGTCAGTTCACTATGCCAGTTCCAATGATGAACATTCTGAATGGTGGTGAGCACGCTGATAACAACGTCGACATTCAGGAGTTCATGGTTCAGCCAGTCGCTGCCAAAACTTTCGCTGAAGGCCTGCGTATGGGGGCCGAGGTGTTCCATGCCTTGAAAAAAGTGCTGTCTGCCAAAGGTCTCAATACTGCGGTAGGTGATGAAGGTGGTTTTGCACCCAACCTGGCTTCTAATGCTGATGCTCTGGCTGTCATTAAAGAAGCGGTTGAAGCTGCAGGCTACAAGTTGGGTACTGACATTACTTTGGCTATGGATTGCGCGGCTTCGGAATTCTACGTCAACGGTCAATACAACATGAAAGGGGAAGGCAAGATTTTCTCTTCTAATGAATTTTCTGACTATCTGGCCAAACTGTGTGAAGAGTACCCAATCATCTCCATCGAAGATGGTCTGGATGAGTCTGACTGGGAGGGCTTCAAATACCAGACGGAAATCCTGGGCGACAAGATCCAGATTGTCGGTGATGACCTGTTTGTAACCAATACCAGGATTCTGAAGGAAGGTATCGAAAAAGGCATCGCTAACTCTATCCTGATCAAGTTTAATCAGATCGGTTCCCTGACCGAAACTCTCGAAGCCATCAAGATGGCCAGGGACGCGGGTTACACTGCGGTGATTTCCCACCGCTCCGGTGAAACAGAAGACGCTACTATCGCAGACTTGGCTGTAGGTACTGCTGCGGGTCAAATCAAGACCGGCTCCCTGTGTCGTTCTGACCGTGTTTCCAAATACAACCAGCTGCTACGCATTGAACAAGAGCTGGGCGCTAAGGCTCCATACCGCGGTCTTGCTGAATTCAAACGTGCCTGAAATGTTATCTGAGTAGCGTATCAATAGCGGGAGGCTTCTGTAAGCCTCCCTTTATTTAATGTGACGACTTTCTGTTTTACCTCTTTGATTTACTTTCCGCATATTCCATTTTTTGTGGTTTTATCGTGGGCACATTTTTCAGGCTTTGTTAGACTGAATGGCTGGAAACAATGAGAGATTCAGATGCGAAAGCTGGTGCATACATTACTGCTACTGGCGCTGGTGGCCCTTCAGATACAACTCTGGATGGGAGAAGGCAGTTTAGCAGAAATGGTAGCGATCCAAAAACAGATTGAGCTGCAGAAACGGGAAAACGACCGTTTGTATCAGCGTAATCGTCTACTCGCTACCGAAGTTGTTGAGCTGCAGCATGGTCTGCAAACTCTGGAAGAGCAGGCTCGTCTTGATCTTGGGATGATCAAAAAAGATGAGACGTTTTATCTGATTTACGACTGAGTCATACCGTCGCTTTGATGTTGACGTAATATCGGATAGAAAATGCCACAATTCTGGCGATTGTAGCTATTTTATAGTGCGGTATAAGTGACATTTCGGATTAACAACAGATTGAAGCACAGTCTGTTTGCAGCAGGTTCCTTCTGACCTTTTTAGGTGACAATGTGAGAACGAGTAATCCTCATGAACCCCGTTTTTGGGCGATTATCCCTGCCGCCGGGGTGGGTCGTCGCATGCAGAGTGCAATTCCCAAACAGTATCTTGAGATTCATGGTCGCACCTTGATGGAGCATACCATTGAACGTCTAATCAGCTTTTCTGTTTTGGAGAAGCTGATTGTTGTCATTGGTGCTGAAGATGAGTGCTACAAGGAGATTGAGCTGTTAAGGGATCCGCGAATCATGTTGGTGCAGGGCGGGGATGAGCGTTACCATTCCGTCCTGAATGGACTGAAAGCCCTGTCTGAGTTGGCAGATGCCGAGGATTGGGTGATGGTTCATGATGTGGCCAGACCTTGTATACGTCACTCTGACCTGGAGTGGTTGGTAGAACAGTTAACTGACCATACCATTGGTGGTTTGCTGGGAATACCTGTCAGAGACACTATGAAACGTACTTCATCTGCTGGAGAAGTGACGGAGACCGTTGACAGGAATGCTCTTTGGCACGCCCTGACGCCACAGATGTTTCGGGTGAAGCTGCTTTACGACGCGCTCAAAAAAGCACTGGATGATGAAATGCCTGTCACGGATGAAGCCAGCGCGATTGAATACGCTGGATTCAGGCCGCTGATGGTCGAAGGGCACAGCGATAATATCAAGGTGACCCGAAGTGCTGATCTAACACTTGCGGCTCTTTACATTCAACAGCAAGACAAACTGATTGAGACGGTATGATGCGAATTGGTCACGGTTTTGATGTGCACCGTTTTTCCGATGAAACAACGGCTGAGGCCAAGGTCTTTTTGGGTGGGGTCGGTATTGATCACAGCCATAAGCTTTTAGCCCATTCTGATGGTGATGTTCTCCTTCACGCCGTCTGTGATGCGTTGTTGGGAGCGGCTGCCCTGGGTGATATCGGGCAGCATTTCCCGGATACAGATTCCAGGTATAAGGGAATTGATAGCCGACAGCTTCTCAGGCATGTGGTGGTACTGATTCATGAAAAGGGCTATCGGGTGATCAACGTCGATAGTACCATTGTTGCCCAGGTGCCAAAAATGGCTCCTCATATTCCAGCCATGAGGGAAAACCTTGCCAAAGATCTTCAGATTGAAACTGAAGCTGTCAATGTAAAAGCAACGACAACAGAGAAATTGGGTTATATCGGCCGAGAGGAAGGTATTGCAGTTCATGCAGTGGTGCTTCTGGCTCACAGCAAGCGACAACTTTCCTGATCAGTTTGCATTTTACCCAAAAAGATTATTGTTTAATGAATCAAGTTTCTTACACATCATCCTGGGCTTACTCCTGGGGTGGTCCTTTGGGACGATGTACTTTCAAGTCCCTGCCTGAAGATTTCATTGTTGAAGAAGAGCTGCCCTTTGTACCGGAAGGTGAAGGGGAACATGCCTATATCAATGTTCAGAAAACTGGAGAAAATACCGATTGGGTAGCAGGACAACTTTCCAGGTTTGCTGGCGTAAAACGCTCTGCAGTCAGTTACGCGGGGCGCAAGGATCGTCATGGTGTTACACGTCAGTGGTTTAGTGTCTGGCTGCCCGGACAAGACTCTCCTCAATGGTCTGAGCTGAACAGTGAGTCGTTGGATATTATCGCTGCCACCCGACATGGGAGAAAGCTCAAGACTGGTGCACTGAAAGGCAACCGTTTTATCA
>NZ_JAHHPN010000893.1:0-1929 GCF_024606325.1 Endozoicomonas sp. ONNA1 | reverse complement strand
TGATTAACATGGCTAATAGTAATTCTTTTCCTTCTTTAATCATCCCCTGAAGCAACTCATCATCCATATTTTTAACAGGTATAACAAAAAAAGGATTAACTTTTATCAGTTTTTTTAATAATAAAGCAAGTCTCTCCCTGTCATACCTGTATCTTTTTATGCAATATTTATAAACATCATACAAAAGATCGATATGCGTATAAGAGGTTGGCATTCTTATTTCCAAGGGCGCTGAAGTAATTTTGACTAGTACTTCTTCAAAGAATTCAGGATGACTGATCAACATGTCATATTCAATATCATCATTGAAAAGCTCAAAAAAATTGATAAGAAATTTTCTACCATCGAGTGAATCCAAAATGGCTTTTTCTGTTATAAACTGTGCCGGAACCTCTGATAATCTGCAAAGGCCTTTCGATAATTGCGAAAGGCAGTACTCTTTGTTTTTCTTTCTGATGTTTTGTGGTAGCTCATTAAGTGTTATTCTTCCCGAACGGATAAGCTCATTATAAACATCATCGTCTGCGAAGCTGCGCGGCAGAACACTCACAGACTTTATTTTGGCCCCGATATCCAGACGTTCATAAATCTGAACTGCCAGATTTGGTGGTGTACCACGGGGAATACCTTCCAGAGTTGACCATTCAGTCAGAAAATCAATATCATTTTTCAATTCATCAGAAAGGTCTTCGTAATAATGCCTGACGCCTTTTTCCCTGACGCGAGTCAATAATAACTGTTTTTTCCTTTCAGGTGTTGATATTAATACATCCCATATTTTATCAGCTATCTCCGTTTTAGAAACATCCCAAAGCTGATTTCTTATTATTCCTGACAAAAGGGTTGGTGATTTAAAATAATCTTTAGGTAATATTTTTTCAGGGCGATAATAAATAAAGTCGATAACATCTATAAATTTTTCTGCTGTCAGCCTACCTTTAATACTATGATCCATGAGCCGTTTAATGAGCTTAAGTTGTCTGTCGCTGATGATAGCAGTGTTCGCACCCTGAATATCTTTAAGCTTTTTTAATTTTGGTTTGAGTTTAGCGACTTGATGGGAATCTAGGCCTGAAGCAACGGCTCTGGAGGTAATTCCGATCTCTTTTTGATCTTTTTGTCCTGTTACAAGATCTTGTGTGAAATTTGCATGATGAACTCCCAATGCCTTATCACTGACAGGGCTGACGATTTTTCCGCAAACTTTGCCACGATTCTCTGTAGCATTGAAAGTAGGTGAATTTTGCCTCTTATTACATGAGAATTGAGATAATCGATCCATCGTTTTTTCCTGTCTTTAAATTGTCCTTAATCTTGACGAGGGAGAGCCCAGTCAAAAAATGCTCACAATATTGACCCGTCAATTCAAAAAAAGTTCCAAAACAGAAGAATCACAGAGTTGAAAAAAGGCCTCTGGCCGGACCGATGCAACCCAAAGTAATTCTCAATAGCCTGAAATGTAGGATGCGCTGGCGGAATATATTCCTCACTCCATATCATCCTCCTCTGTGTATTGGCCTGCGAATGCAAAAACATTACCGGCAAACAACGTAAGTCCCTTGACCAGACTGATCAGGGGAAAGGTGGAGTTATTGGCTCCGAGATTGAGTTGGTCATTGACATTATGGAAGTCTTCAGGAAATTTTTTATGTATGTCGAAACGACGCAAAACATGTGGGTACAGTGTGGCATCCAGGTTTCCACTACTCTTTATGTGTTCTGAGTAACACTCATCAGAAAGAGTAAAGCTACAATTGTCTTTAGCCTCATGAGGTTGCATAGCCGTCCAGTACAGGATTTCCTCAGCGGTGCGAGTCAGCCATGAACGGTATGTCACTTGGTCAACCCCCATAAATTCTGGCAGTCTTGACCTGGGCTGACATTCTTTTTCTTTGGCTAACAGGCCTGACAGGTATTCGTTAAGCAGTT
>NZ_JAHHPN010000892.1:0-26347 GCF_024606325.1 Endozoicomonas sp. ONNA1 | reverse complement strand
GACACAAGACACAAGACACAAGACAAATGACGCATGAAAAGCCGCACTGCTGCCGGTGCGGTTTATTTATTCTCTGTTCGCTGACCCTCTCTGGGGAATGGGAAGCATCACACCGTTGTATCACACAAAACCTCCCCTTCTGCATACTTACCCATACTTAATGTACATTTACAGTAGATTTACCACTTGGAATGTATATTTTTTTCATTAAGATTGCGTATTCCGTGAGGCGATCAGTAGAAAGCGAAATTATCTAAACCATTCAAACGTAATTACGACTTGGAAATATCGGACATCCAATAATCAAAGCTCAGTATACTGGGTTGAAGTACGCAAGAAGCCGTCCAGCGAAATCCAGGCAGAGCAGCCCACTTAGTGTATGCTGTCAAAGAGGCATCAAACGGTACAGAGATTAGTAGCGTGACGTATTGTTACTCCAAGGCATTGTTAGAAACCTCTGCTACACTGAGATCGAATTCCACAGCCGTTAAGCATGTAACAAAATGAATGATGTGGTTCTACCTTCGCAAATTTTCTCCTGCCTGACGGCGTTTGATTACTAATCCGTTTACGGCAACTTTTATACAGTTACAGTGGAGTCGTTATGCAGCAACAGGATATGAAGCAGGAGCCCACCGTTTTCATCATCGACGATGACGAGGCTGTGCGTGATTCGCTGAAAATGCTGATGAAGTCTGTTGGACAGACAGTAGAGGCTTTTTTTTCCCCAGCCGAGTTTCTGGAAGTCTACGATGAAAACCGTCCGGGATGCATCGTTCTGGACATTCGTATGCCAGGAATGAGCGGGCTTGAGCTTCAGAGCAAGCTCAATGAAATGCACTGCATTCTGCCTATTATTTTCATTACCGGACACGGCGATGTGCCGATGGCGGTTCAGGCTATCAAGGATGGCGCAATGAATTTTATCCAGAAACCGTTCCGTGACCAGGAGCTTCTGGATCTGATTAACGATGCCTTGAAACTCGATGCGCAGCAGCGTCGTGAGCTGCTGGAGCACAAAGAAATTCTTCGTCGTCTTTCCACACTAACTGACCGTGAGCGTGAAGTCCTTCATCATGTTGTTGAAGGCAAGGCGAACAAGGTTATCGCTGCTGACATCAACCTGAGCCAGAGAACGGTAGAAATCCACCGCTCTCGTGTGATGGAAAAAATGGGCACCAAATCCCTGGCCCACCTTGTGCGTCAGGTTATGCAGGTTAAAGAGCACCTGGAAGGCGAATTTTACTTCAAGGCCTGACCTTAATCCGGGGCGTCTTGTATGGATAACGCCCCGGGTCCATACCCTCCTTTTAGTGGTCTGCACAGTGTCTTGTCAGTCCATTGCACGCTTGTACCTCTCCTCTCAATTATCTCCACATTCCCTGCGAAGCCTTGCGCCGCCTTTTAAGTAGTCCCCGTACAACGTCTAGTACATCCCTCCATTCAGCAATTTTGAGTCTAATCCTAAACTCCTATTACGCTTTGAGAGAGCTGAAGACAGTGATCAATTTTTCTTAAATGACCGAAACTTTTTTGGCTACCAAGGGTACCTGAATACTTTATTAACAAAAAAGCGATTATTTCAGAAAAATCATCTACCTTATGGCGACTAAAGTTTTTCTTTCATTGCTGGTAACGCTCTGCTGGATACAAATGCCCTGTGTTAAGAAAGCAGGTCTTTCTTTCAGAGCATGAGTACAACAGATTCTCCACCTTCTGGCAGGTTACCTGATTGCCTTACGGAAGCTGGCGTCTCGGCAAAAGACTCAAGTATTGTTATTGAATTGACCATCAAGGCTGCCCCTATGAGCTTGGCAACAAAAGCTACCGTGTATCTACTGGAACAGGATACAAATGTTACCGACACCATCCGCGGCCTGTGTGATGAGAAGTCAATGCTACTGGAATGCTTCAGCAACAGCAGTGAACTGTTGATGGCCATTCAGAGCAGAAAGCCTGACTGCATCATTGCTGAGAATGAGAAAGAAAGTGAAGAAGCTATAAAGCTTCTGGAGGCCCTGAACGAGGATGAATATGATATTCCTTTCATCGTTCTGGGACACCATAATGATGTGCATACTGCCGTAGCGGCCATTAAGGCAGGGGCTGTTGACTACATCGAAAAGCCCGTTATTTATGGCCGACTTGCTGAACACTTTAACCAGGTGATCGGAGGGGGAGGAGAAGCCGCTGCTGTTTGATTCATTTCAACTCACAGATGATTCCAGCTTCCTGACGTAATCGGCCAACTCATCAAGAAGAACCTGCTGTGCGATCGAAGCCACCCCCCGGGCTTCATCTATAGCCTGCCAAAACGAGCCATAGCCCAGAATCCGATTGTCACCGTCAGACAATCGCAACTTTCGATATGATTCCCACGCATCCAACTCCTCGACATCCAGTGTCTCTGGATAATGTCGTGCACGATAACGAAACAACATTTCATCCAATCGAGCATCATCGAAAGAAAAGCCCAGTCTCACCAGACTGGAAGACTCCGAAGACCTGACCACCTGCATCCGCTCTTTATCTTCTTCTGAGAAAAAACCACCCGAATAGATCATCTGATCCGGATCGCTGGAAACCTTTTCTGGCACCGAGTCAAATACCTGCTGAACCTTCTGCATCACTTGTGGATGCTGCAGCAGCCATTCCCTGTTCTTTAAGTTCAGATTCAGATCGATCCCCAGCCGTTGCTGGTCCTCAGGCCTGAGTACTTTCAAGGGAGCCACCACCGGGCATTTATTGATATGCACCACTTTCAGCGCAATCCTTTCCTGTCCTTCTTTGGCGGGAGAGAATAAACGCTCTTGTATCTCTGCCACCGACAAGTCCATCAGCACTTCAGGAGAGACAGACAAGTCAAAGACTACCACCCCATTGCGATTGATGGGATGCATGGCGAGAGGCATCACAACAGCAAGACAATGCCTGTCAGCACCAAACATACCGGAGACATGAACAACAGCCTCTTTTTTTGTTAGATTCAACTGCTGGAAAACCTCCCTCTTATTACGGAGGTTCAGGATAAAGTTGAAGACCCTGGGCTGCCGCTCACGTATCAGACGTGCCATCGCTATGGTTGCTCTCACATCTGACAAAGCATCATGAGCGTCACCATGATCAATCCCGTTCGCCTGAGTCAGGTCCTCCAGCTTGTAACTGTTAAAACCATCTTCTCTTTTGGGCCAGGTTATACCTTCAGGCCTCAGCGCTCCTGTTAATCTCACCAGATCAATAAGGTCCCAGCGACTGTTTCCGTTCTGCCACTCTCTGGCATAGGGATCATAAAAGTTTCGATAAAGACTGTTACGAGTCACTTCATCATCAAAGCGAATTGTGTTGTAGCCAACGCCACAGGTTCCGGGTTGCATCAACTCGGTATGAATCTGACGAATAAACTCCGGCTCAACCATCCCCCTTTCATTGACTGCCTGTGGTGTCAAACCGGTGACCAGACAGGCCATGGGATGCGCCAGATGATCCCGGGGTAGCTTGCAAAATATATTGAGAGGCTCCCCGATTTCATTCAACCCGGCATCGGTTCTGATCCCGGCGAACTGGCAGGGCCAATCCGTCGCAGGATCGGTTCCCCAGGTTTCGTAATCGTGCCAGTAGAAACTTCTCAGCATGTTCACTCCTGCCAATGCAATGAAATCTTCCCTTTCAGGGATTCTGTCACCCTGGAAGTAAAGTCAATTCTGGTAGCTTCGGGCAATTTAATCTGGATAACAACCCGGTCACTATAGTCACAGTGAATGATTTCTCCTGACAGGGATTCCAGCCAGTGTCGAAAAGCTTGCTCATTGGCATAATCGAGCAAGGCAGTTCCCTGAATCATGGGGACACATTCAACCACAGGCAACTGTTCTACGGCTGACTGAACTGACGCACCGTAAGCCCGAACCAGTCCTCCGGCTCCCAACTTGATGCCACCAAAGTAACGTACCACAACGACCGCTACCTCTCCGATCTGACGATGCTGTAAAACATTGAGCATAGGCTTGCCAGCCGTGCCGCCGGGTTCACCATCATCATCAAAACCCAGGACGGTATTTCCCTCGGGAGGACCGGCAATAAAAGCAAGACAGTGATGGGAGGCATCATGAAACTGATTTCTCAGAGATTGCTGGAAGGAGAGCGCTTCGGCTCTTGAGGTCACTCTGGACAGGAAAGTAATAAAACGGCTTCGCTTGACTTCCGCTTCCCACTGAAAAGAGGAGTCAGGTAATAGATCAGGCACCCGATAACGGCCCGTGGGCTGGCTGGACATTCAATTCTCTTGTTGCACTCAAAAAGCATGAACCGAGTGATCGTCAGCTATATTTTCCACTCAACCTGTCAGCACTCAGTGAAAGAAAAGTACTCCTTGAGTACTTCAACCAAGTCAATAATATCATGCCCTGCATTGACAATACTGTAGCCAGAATCAAAAAACTCCGGACCCACGTCTGGCTTACACCAGTGACACCGGGCATCAAAGTCAATATGGTTTTTCTCTTCATCAGGTCCGGGCAGCTTAATTCTCATACTGTAAACCGCACCAATGAGAACCGGTACCGTACTGATGAGCATCAAACCATTGCTGCTGATGTTACCAATACTTCCTATTTCCCTGAGCGTGTTCCTGTTGTATACAGTCAGATATTCATTCAACTGATGACGCTTGATGCTGCGGCGTTCCTTGCCGCGTGGAACCATAGACATAATCTGTATTCCTTTACTGCCCTACCTGTATAAAATTTAAACCAGAACCTTGTACAACCTGCTCTGCCTTAACTCACTCTGCCTGAGCATTAACTGCTGCTCACGCTCTGTGATCTTTTTCTGCCCGTTGGCAAATGCGCCAAACTGCTGCATTAATGCCCTTTCAACTTCATCCACACAGTCCCTGAACTCTTTTTGGACCGGGTGCTGGCATAACTTGACGGCACGATTCAGCTCAGTTTGTCTGCCCTTCAGGGAAGCGGCTTGTGCCTGCATACTGTTCAACTGACTTTTGTTGGATATACAGTCGGCTTTAATGCTGAAATGATCTTTGGCAACATCGCAATCCATAATCGCCTGCCTGGAATTCCCAATCAGCGTCCACTGCCCCTGTTGTCCCTTCTTCCTCCATCTGAACTTTTGAAAGGTGGTAGAGACGTCTTCAGGCGGCGTGAGATCCATAGCTTTGATTTTGGTAACACCAACAGTATTCTTGCGTAGAGATAGCTGTAAAGCCGGATCAATATCAACACATTGAGTGATCACGGCCATCATCTGCTTTTCTATTGCAGCAAGATCCAATACTCCCCGATTAATCACGACTTTCATGACAGCCTCCATCATGTGCTGGTAAGCCTTCTGTAGGGTGACTTCCGTTTTCATCGCTTCCTGCACGCCTCCTTCGGCCTTCAGCTTTTCCCTGCTGTTCCCGAGGCTATCGATAATGTCCCTGAAATACTTAGAACCTGAAGCTCTATCCCCTAACTTCTTCACAACATTATAAAGCTCAGTTATTTTCAACTGAGCTTCTTCTAAAGCGACGTCGCTCTGATGAATCAGCTTGGCATTGGTCTCACTCACCATGTCTTTGCCATCCAGCCTGACCCCTTCGCTCTTTAATTGCTCGAAGTAACCGCTGAGGCGCTCACGCATCGGTTCTGAATCCGCTGTTTCAAGCAAATCCTCCTGATACGTTCCCGGCAGAACAATCCGCCTATCCATCGATTTGAGAAAGTTTGTCACTTCTGACTTGAGGCTGCTAGTGACAACAGCAACCGCTTCCGCAGGAATGCCCGCGGCTTTCAAATCCAGGTTATCCACCAGACTGACAGCTTCATTATTCAGCCAGTGATGCTCCTGCGCATAAACTTTATCCAGATGGCTGTTGACCCTGGCCTGCTGCAACGCTTGCTCACAGCTAAGCGTATGATTACTTCTCTCACGATTGGCAACATCAACGGCCACCAGTTCAAGCCATGCATTCTTACAAGCCCACTGGCAGGCTTTCAGGTTAACCAGCTCCTGAAAGGCTGCCTGAGAAAGACCCAGCTCTGCCCACTCCTTTTTACCCAGCTCAGCCAGTTCGTTTCTTATTTGAGGCAGCCTCTCTAAATAACCCTTTCCGCCTTCTTCAGTTTTTTGAATAGGAAACGTCACCGTTTGCTCAATCACTTTTTTCAGAGCAGGAGAGGCATTCTCTATCCCCTCAGGAAACAGGTTATCCTGGCTCGCCATGGAGTCATCCAGGGCTTTCAGAGCCTGAGTAAATGCCTCTTTCTGTTTGTCTGCGCCTTTGATGCCCTCAACCGCATCCAAATCAACGGCCATGAATACCTTCTGAGCCTTATGCAAGTCCTTGCTGTCACGGATAAGACGACCAAGTTGCTGAACCAGATAGTTCTCATTGGCTTCACCACCAGCCTGACCCACCAGCCCGTGAAAAATACCCACCGTCGCACCACCCTGGGGCATGTCAGTGCCCACGGACTGGGCTTTACTCAGGTAACCATCGGTATTCTGCCCCCCCGAACGCCTGAGCTGGGTAATGGTTTCCGAAGAAGCTGACGCTCCCTGCCCATAGATCGGATCGTCCTGATACTGCATCTGCAAATTCTTGTCAGGGTCATAGTAGATGACAGACTTCTGAACGCCACCCATAGCCAGCCGTTCCCGGTTTAAAGTCCGACTCATCTGGTGTGCTTTTGCCGTAGACTCTTCACCCGATTCAGCACCATCAAAGAAAATAATCTGGGGCCGTGGGCCTACCCTGTGCAGAACATCGGTCAGCATCTTGTCCCTGCCCTGCGGGTCGGAGGAACTGAAAAACACCGGTTCAGCCAGCGACAGAAAGTGCCAGAAACGTTGGTTGGTGGTCACCGGGTCTGTCCTTGCCTTGTGACGCACTTCTTCAACACTGCCTGAAGCACTGGCCAGCGCTGCACAATACAAAGTTCCCAAAGTCGCAGAGAGTAAATGCCGGGCTTTACAGCCAAACAGGAATTCTGAATGTTTCAGATTGATACTCCGGGGTTCTACTTCAAAGGCATAGCCAAGCCCATTGATCACCTTCTGAACGGCCTGAGCCACTGATATCGACTCAGCTTCTGTGTGCGGCACCATTTCGCTGTCAAACTCATCGGCAAAGACCATTGAGTTTCTGAGCAAATCGAGACAGGCATCCAGTTTTGCCAGTATTGCCTGCTTGTCCTGAATGAAACCTTCAGCGTCCAGCAAAGCCTGCTTCAGGTGCATCAGAATCTGGACATCCGTGATCGAAGCTCCCACCGGAACCCGCCCCTGAGCTAACAAAGATTGTCTGTCATCCACTGATGTAGCGGCGGGTAAGCCCAACAGGATATTCTCAACCTCCAACAACCTGGCAACGGATAACTCAGCGGGTGCTGCAAAGCAGGTCTCAAGGTTCAATCGACAATAGTTCTGCCCCTTGCGGGCATAATACTCACGCAACCCTTTGTCCAATTCTGCCTGGTTCGTTTTGGGAGCCATAACAATGACCGAACGGTGCGTGTCAGAGCCCAATTGCGCAGAAGCGTGATCCGTCAACGCCAGTAACAGTGTACTTTTACCGTAGCCGGTGCCTTTGTGAGACAGCATGGCGACCTCATGGCCATTGGCCCATTGGCTGACCCCCTCCAGTGTCACAGCCAGTTCCTCGGCCTGATCGGCTGACAAGACAATATGATGCCTTCTTTCAAAGGACAGAAGCGCCAGGTTTTTGGTATCCAGCAAAATGTTATCGTAACTGCTGATTCTGTTATTGAGATTGCTCTGCCTGGATGCCAGCAGCGCCATATTCAGGTTCCATTCCTGACAACGCCTGATGTACTCATGAGGTTGACTCACCTGTTCAAAGGCGGCAAAGTCCAGGTCCACCAGCTCATGCTGAAGTATCTCAAGCTGCTGACCAATAAGACTGCTTTGCTCAAGATCAATATCCACCAGCATCAATTGGGACATGCGCTTGATAAAGCCGTCAACATCACGACCACCGGGCGCCAGCCCCCTCTCAAAGTTACGAATAGCATGATCCAGCAGCTCGCCATCTGAAAAGCCCTGCAAATCCTCTTCAGAAGCATCGCGAATGTAGCTGACCAAACTTTTTTCCAGAGCTTTTTTCAACTGAAGTGTACGAACACAGTGCTTTCTGTTGTTAACGATGACCTTTTCAAAATTTCTCAGAACCGACTGCCTGTTGATTTTTAACGTTTTCCCATCAGGCATCCCGCGGGGCCCGAGAGTTTGCAACTCGCAACCGGAGTAGACCGAGAGGTTTTTAAAGACCTGTCCCTGAAAAGCATCTTGCTCTCCTTCAAGCGTTTTAATGATGCTTTCAGTAGCACTATGAGCACTATCATCCAACAGCTCTCTCTTCGCTTTCAGAAACGCTTGACCGACGTGGCCAAAACTGGCATTGACAGTAAAGGGCGAAAACTGTTCTGGATGAAAGGTTTCCTGGTGAGCACCGGTTTTCGGCTTTCTTGATTTTTCCTGGGCCACTTTTCTTACTACCGGAAGCTCAACAGGCAGGCTTCTGACACGCCCTTCACAAGGTGAACAGGTAAATGGAGGCTTCAGCAATTGACGGTCCACTTGCTGAACGACGTCCCTGTAACATCCGTCGATTTGCTCCAGGGAAACATTGGGCAGCCAGGCATTTTTCAACGACTCAAGCTCAAGGACTTCGGATGGATACTCTTTGCGTGCCCTGGATGGCGTCGGACTATCCGTCTCCAGTAAACACGCCTTGCTCAGTAAATTCGCCTTAATCAGCTCGGCCCTGGGATTTTCTCCCTGGATGGGAACAGGGATCAGTTGATTGTTCGAGCCCAGCTCATACATAAAGCACTGCTGATCGGAAGGTGTTTTCTGAGCAACCAATATGACGATTTGTCCCGAAGCACTTTTCAGAGGAATCCAGTCCCGCTTTTTTTCTCTTCCTTCAGTGCTGACCTGGAAGGGGATCCGGTAATTGGGATGCTCATGAAGAAAAGCTGGATCCACAGACCAGGTTCGTCCATCCAGCTGAATCTGCCAGTGCTTACCCGCTTTGGAATGAAAAACCAGTGAAGGTTGACATTGGGCACCCTCAGATAATTCAACATACTGGTCGCCGGTAACAAGGCTGGTTTTATGGACAGCCATCTTATTAAAACCATTCATGAAACTGTTTATAAGACAGTCAGGGTTCTGAGTCAGAGCACTGTGCCTGAAGCCAGCCTGAGTCTGCACATGTTCTGAAACATCTAACAGGGGAACCGGCGAATCGGGTTGAAAACAGGCAATTTCGGCTTGATGAGGATGTCCAACAGGTTGGTTTAAATGAACATCATGGGTCACACCTCTATACTTCTGCTTTGGGTCGAGCCTCGTTTCCTGAGCCAGTAACTCCGTACACTGTTTTTCCAGCTTACGTCTGCGTGTGTCTCTCTCTTTTTCGGTGTTGTAATTCTCTCTGTGTTGCCTGACAGCCATGGTCAGAACCAGTGATCCGGGCCTTTTCAGCTCCCTTTGGATGGTTTTAAGTACCTTTGTCATTGTTGGTGTTGCGGGTAATTGAAATTCATCCCTGATCTGACTGAGTCCTACCAACGAAGCATCGGCGTAGTCAAAATCAACCCATCGCGTTGCCCCTGCCGCCAACTTTGAGGGCCTGAGTTGTTTGACAATACCTTCATGCTGCTCCTGTAAACTGGACAGTAGCGTTAACAGACTGTGACAAATTTGTGGATCCCTGACCATTCGCTCTTCCAGTGAAAGGTCTGCCAGTGTCTTATGACCGCCTCCCAACTGTTCGTCCAGTGTGACTTCAAACTCCGTTTTGAGACTTCCAAGCAACTTTGCTAAAAATACACGACCATGCTCAGGCACACTGCGCCCCAGCCTGGGTGGCAGATGTTCTGGAAGCATTCTCTGAAGTGAGTATTCGTAGTCTCTTAAAGCACGATGTCCTTCATCGGGTTCCCTGATCGTTGCGACTTTTTTCTTCCATGATTCATTCAGACGCTCCGAAGCAGATCTGGCGATAGCGCAAAGGGCATGTGTATAGAACTCCCTGTCCAGCTCTTCCGGATTCTTCGCCAACACAGTACTTATGCTGGTCAACCCTGAATCAACTATGACCTCAGGGTCTTCCGGACCCGCCTGAGCATCAGGCTTTAAGGCTTCAAGAGAGGCTTCAAACCTGTCCACCCGATCCTGAAAATCGTCCTGTCTCCTGGCCAGTATTTGTATGTTGTCCTGAGTCAGGGCTTTAATCCGTTCAATCTCGCGGGTAAAGTCATCAGCAAGAGTTCCATCCGAGGTCAAACCCCGGGCTTTTTGATAGGCTTGCCCGATAGACTTCAGCTCCTTGAGAAATTGCTCATGGAGCAAGATCACTGCTTTTCGGGAACTGCTCTTGCCCGGAAGATGCTCCGGGCTGGTGAAATGATAAAGTTCCTGCTCTTTTTCAATCAGTTCCTGTCCTGAAGCCAGATCAGACCATGCCGTACTCAATTTTTGAATCAGGCTCGGTATAACAAAAGATCCGGGCCCCAGAGAAGTATATTCTTCGCTCTTGACCTCTAAAACGACTCCCCTCAGGTCTGTCCATTTGGGCAAAGAAGCATCTTGAGTGAGGTCAATAACGTCTTCGGCGGATGGATCAACCTGATCAGAAAACAGATCGGATAAAGCGGTTGAACTCACAGACTCCACCTCGGAAAGGTCGTCAGCAGAAGCCGCATCTGACTCATAATCAGAGTCACTAAGATGATCGCTGGCAACCTGAAGTTCAGCCAGCCTGGACTGCAAACTATTTCGTTCCTGCTCAAGATTATTGACAGCCTCTTCAAGTTTTTGCTTTTCCTGATCTCGCTCGTACTGTTCTTTCTCAAGACTCTGGACTAATTGTTGATTGGCTAACTCTTTCTCTTGCAACGCAAACGTATGGATTGATGCTGCCTGTCTGGACTGATCTGTCAGGGTTTTTAATTCAACCTTCAACTCTTCAGCTTCTTTCAACGCCCTATCCTGGCTGATATTGAGATCATCCACTTTAACTTGTAAGCTGCGGGCTTCTTTTTCGCTGCCCCTCAACAAGGCTTCCAGCTCAGCAACCTTTGTATCGAGTATTTTGCTTTGCTCTTCTGCTGTCTCTGAAAGTATTTTAAAGTGATCCTTGTTTTCTTCAGCCAGACGAATCTGGCTTTTAAGATCAGCCAACGCTACTGATTTCTGATTTTGTTCATCGTTAAGCTGCCTTTCCAGAGACTTTAGATTGATTTCTGCTTTTTCAAGACTGCCCTGCAAAAGAGACAGCTCTTCGCTCTGCTTTAAAGAGGCCGTACGGGCTTGATCTCTTTCTTGAGTTAACCTTTTTACTTCGAGCTCCAAGCCATCATATTCTCTGCCCAATGCTGTTGCATCACTCTCCAGACTCAACACCCTGGCCTGACTTTCTTCAAGACTGTTTTTCAAAGCAAGTAACTGTTTGTTAGTCCATTCAATGCTTTGTTCTTTTTGTTCGAGTGTGCTGTCTTTATGAGATAGTTCAAGTTTTGTCTTCCTGACCTCTTCCTGAGATTCACGAAGTTGCTGATCAAGCCCTTGGTTTGTTTCAGTGAGCCTCTCCAACTCAAAGCTATGTTGACTTTTCAGACTTTCGACACTGACCTGAAGGCCATGAAGTTGCCTATTGACCTGATCTCTGTCACGCGCAAGGGCATCGGATTCTGATTGAAAGTGGTCTCTTTTCTTTTCGGTCTCTTTAAGGCGACTTTCCAGCTCAGCCACTCTGGATCTTGACTCCCTGACCTGGCTTTCCCATTGAGTTTTTTCAAACTCGGCCGCATCACTACCACTTCGTAAACTACGCTCAGCTTCCAGAAGTTTTTGCCTGACTTCTTCTCGCTCTTGTTTAATTAACTGAATACTGTCTTGCAACTGAATCACTTTACTGTCATTCATTGCTTTCTCAGCCATCAGCTGCTGCTCCCTACGGGTCAGCTTTTCAATAGAACGACTTTGATCGTCTACTTTCTGGCTAAGCTCAGTCACTTTCTGCTGCTTTTCCTGAGTCCTTTGATTGGCTTTTTCAACCTCACGCCTGAACTCAATCTCTGCTTGTTCAAGCTCACGAACCCTGTCATTCTTTGCTGAGATCGAAGATGACAGTGAGTTCTCCCTGATTTTGGCCTCGGCCAGTTCATCTTCTTTCCCCGCTAGCAGATCCGTCAATCGAGTCACTTCCTGCTGGCTTGACTGAAGTTCCCGATGATAACGCTCTGACGTCTTCTTCAATTCAGGAATAGACTCATCGGCTATGGCAAGACGTTCCATCGCCTCTCTTTCCTTGCTTTTTGCTTCTGCCAATTTACTTTGCAATTTCTCTGAGTTCTGTTCAGCAACTTGTAATTGTCTTATGTGTTCAGTGACTTCTTCTTTCGACGACTGGGTCGCCCTTTCAGCCAACTCAAGCTCTCTGCGAAGTGCTGCCAGTGATGATTCGAGTTTCACTTTCTCCTCTTCAAGCGCATCGCTCCCGACCATCAATTCCTGAACTTTTTTCCTCTCGGCCACCAGCTCCTGATCTCTTTGTGAAAGGTCATGCTCTTTTGAGCGAAGATCTTTCTCAAGGTCGACTATTTTTTCCCTCAGTTCACGCTCAGTGCTCTCTAGCCTTGACTGTAACTCATCCAGTGCTGTCTCTTTGGCTGTGAGCTGAGCCTGCACCATCTGCTCAGAGGTTTTGGCTTTTTCGACTTCTGACTCTAAATTCGCTTTTTCTTTTTGATGGTTTTGTTCTGCAAGGCTCAGTTGCTCTGCGATCAACGCCATCTCAGCCTGATGAGTTTCACTTTCCTGCAAACCCTTATTCTGAACCAGCTGCAGACTCTGTACTTGCTCTTTCAGAGAAGTGACCTCATCTCTGGCTTCAGCCAACTGCACATTCAGTTCTTCCAGGCCTTTTAAGTCTCTGTCATAGTTCAGCTGCAAAGCTTCGAGCTCAGATTGTTTAGTCAACAACAAGGCTTCAAGCTTCGCTTTTTCTTCCAGAGCCTGACCCTCTATAAATTCCTTACCGCGTATCTGATCTTTGTGCTCAATGAGGGTTTGTTGCAAAGCGCTGATTTCATCGTCGTATTTCTGTCGTTCCAGATGAATCTCTTTTAATGACCGGGCTTTTACAGCAAACTCTGACTGCTGTTTCTGAAGCTCTTCTAACTTTTCCTGAAGATCCCTTTTGGTATCCCTCAATGCTATTCTCAGATCTTCTTCACGAGCAAGCGCACCCTTATGGTCTCCTTCAAGGGTAAAAAGTGATTGCTCTGCTGAATGGGCTCTGCTGTTTGCCGCCTCAAATTGCCTTTGAAGCTGATCCAGCTCTTGCTTATGGGTTTCTTCGATATGATTCAGCTGCTCTTCCAGTTTCCTCGCCTTTTCTTCAACCTCTTTTTTCCTGCCAGTGACCTCAACATGAGCCAGAACCCAATGATCATGATGCTTTGTCAGCTCTTTCACCTGCGTCTCAAGTTGCTCTACTCTTTCAGAATCGGCTTGCTTTGACGCTTCAAGCCCCTGCTTGAGAGCCTGAATTTCAGAGTGCAGCAAACCATTTTGCCTGAATAAATCAGCTACTCGCTCTTCAGCATTTTGATAGCTCCGCTGAAGCTCTGCCAGCCTGGCTCTTTCCTGTTCCAAATCATTTTCAAGTGCCCGATAGCTATCCAGATACTCCTGCTGAAGTTGCAGTGCCAGCTGATTCTTTTGTTCCAGAGCTGAAACAGCCTGCTGACCCAATTGCTGATGGTTCTGATGGGCGGCCTGAAGTTGACTTTGCAGACTGTCTATCTGTTGACCAGAAGCATCAATCTGAGTCTGGAGTTGTGAAATTGTAACGCCATTTTCAACCAGCTGTTGGTTTTGCTCGTTCATCTTGACTTGAAGCTGTCTGTTCACAGCTTCCAGCTCACCCAGCCAATCATCGGGATCGGGCGTTTCTGAACTCGATAATTCTCTGCTTTCAACAGAAGAATCATGGATGTTAACTATCCGGTGCTGCTTCTGACGTAATTGATGATCCCTTTGCTTGAGCTCGTCTCTTAATTCGGTGTGCTCTTTCTCAAGCTCACTGAGTCTTTCAGAAAAATGTACTGGCACTTTCCCTTCTTTCTGTTTAAGCGCTTCTACCTCATCTGTCAGTTCAGCCAACTGCTTACGAGTCTGCTGTAGCTCAGAGCCTAATGCTTCTTTCTCTGTTCTTAGACCGCTCAGTTCCTGCTGAGCCCTTGATAACTCGAAACTTTGAGGCGATAGAGCGGGTCCATCTGGCGGTCTGGGAGTTGCAAGTTTGGGCACCAACGGTGGCATGCCCAAACTATTCTCTGAAAAGATGACATCAAGATCTCGAAATGGATCATTGTCTTGAGGGATAGAAATCTCTTCAGAATGTGTTAGCCCGGGGGATTGCTGACAGTAGAACTCAGCGAGAGCCAGAACCTCACGATGCATTTTCTCCAGCTTATGTCTCTGCAACAGTCCCCTTTTCCAGGCTTCCTTTGATTGACCATTCGCTGTGATTGCATCGGCAACACCGTTCTCCATGACCTCAATCTGATGAATCATGGACCGGGCCATGGCCAGAGTCATTATATGCCCATTGTTGTCACCCAGGGCACATTCTGTCTGTTCGGAGTTAGCAGGCACTTTAAATCGCCAGCCCAACTCATCATGAAGCCTGCTCACACGTTCAGCCATCTGCAGTCTGGTTTTTCTGCAGGCCTTTTCCACCGTCTCCGGCCTAATGCTTTCTCTGAGCCTGAAAAGAGTATGCTCAGGAACCGGGCTGATTGGGTGGACAGAGGCTCTGCAAACCATGCTGAAGGGTTTTGGAATCGAAGGTGCGCCAACTTCGACACGGGCGATATCCCTGTTTCCAATAGCGGTTGTGATCGGACGATTGCCCTTTTGAAGCCTGTTTGGCAGCTGAATCGAACCCACACCATGACTTATCTGCTCCTCAGAAGTCTGGGAGTCGTGCATTGATGTACTGTTCAGGTGATGGCTATGGGATGGGCCAATGCCACTGCTTCTTGAATCCATGCGGTCTACAACATCCGTTGAAAAACAACACAACTGCCAAGAAACAGCTCAAATTCCGGCACCTAAGATGCTGAATTCATACCCGTAGGATGAATTCACAATTTAAGATTAGCAGTGGGTTTCTATGGAGTTTTGCATTCCGGTGGCTTGAAAGCACAGCTCGTCAATGGGTGACTCTATCGCCTTTAAGGCATCGAAGCAGCATCAAAATGTCGGTATTATCAATTGGGTTGCCCTGACATGGCTTTGGTCGCCTTGCTCATAAGTTCAATAAAATAGGGAAGCAAGATCTGGTTGACTTCTGCCAGTGACGTCGTATCCAACCAGTCCGGGCCATTCGTGCGCCTTAGTTTCTCAAGCTCTTTCCAGCTCAAAGTGCAGGAGCCCAGACTAATAAAAGGTTTCTGCCCGCCATTACCCGGAATGACCCAGTCAAAACGAACCTTGCCAAGATAGGGCCTGATACTTTTTTCTCTCACAAAAAGCGGCTGCCTGGTAATAATTCTGGAATTGGCAGAATAACGTGCACTCAGCAGGGCGTCAGAATTAAACAATTCACCGGAACTTATAATCATGTATTTAATGTACGAATGAGACTTATACCAGCGCCTGAGCCGAGCTTCATCATAAACAGTACTTTCTCCCCCTAAACCGGCATATGACAGCCACTTTTTAAACTGGCAGCTGTCGATCTTACGGGTCATGTTTACTGGACAGGTATGTTCAATGCTGGATAAAAGGGTCTGATAAAAAGTCAGGCTGTCGCCAGCCCCGGCTAGTAGAAATTGAGATCTGAGAACCTGATAAATTCGCACACTGTTTTCCAGATCTGGCGACAATGTCAGATCACGGGCCACCCTGATAACAGGAACCAACAAACCCTCTGGTTTTGATTCCAGAAGAGCCATAAGATCTGCAGAAAATAAGCACTGCCCAGTCAGGGTCATATCTTCGTGAGGTACCAGAGACTTAAGGGCGGAGTGAGAGTTCTTGACCTGCCATTGATGAAAGTAAGTCCAGTCTGATGGTTTCTCTACGACAGTTTTAACGGACTCGGAAGTGTCTGGTTTACTCTCAAACCAGTCTAATAGTGTGCAGGAAGAGGTCATGGTTGCCATCGCAACCAACAGACATAACCGCCCTGTCATGGGAAAAAAGCCCATCATCGACCCACAACTCCGAAAAGGATTATTATTCTTAAATGTAGCCAGTTTAAAATGGCATCTCGCTTTTCATTGAATGGAAGGCAGTTTCCAGAAGCTGTTAGGGTGTTGTTTTGAACTTATCAGCTTCTGTAACCAATTGTTCCGGCAGTGAGGATTATTCCAGACCGAGACCTTCCCCGGGTGGATGTGTCAGACCTCTGACAGTATCCTCCAGTTGCTGCAGTTTGCGGTTGACCTGCACCCGGAATGAGTCAACGGCTTTAACTGCCTGCTGCTGATCCTCCACTTTCCTGATAAGTTCAGCCTGAAGCGTTTTCTGGTCAGCCACCTGCTTTTTCATTTCGGCAAACTGTTTTTCAAACTTCTCAAGACTGTCTGTCATGACACCCTGAGCGGCCACTTGCTCACTGCTGATGGCTTTCATTAACCGATCCATCTCACGCGTACTTTTCTGCAACGCGCTCAGTTGGCGAGATACTTTATCTGCTGTTTTGCCCGCTTCCTCTGCTTCCTTAAGCGCTTTAACAACATTATCCTTATTGATCAGGATCCACTGCCGGTTTCGCTTGTTTGAAACGTCCCAGAGCTTGCGAATTTCAGAACTCACTACTTCCAGCTCTGATCTCAGCGCTGAGCCACTCTGATCAAGGTTTTGACCGGTAGCAGTGACCTCTCCGGTCACGGTACTCAGTTTTTCCTGCGTGGCCTTCAGGGCCTGTCGGGTATCGGCCAGCTCCTGTTGCACCTGTTTGAACTGCCAGACGCCACCGGCTCCCAGCACAATAATCATGACCATTGTGAGCCAGGCCAAGCCATTTCCACTTTTACCTGAGGGACTACTCCCTTTCTTGACGGTAGGCTTTCCGTCAGTAGCCGCGGCTTTCCTGCGTCCCGGGCGCTCGTCTGCTGCAATTGAGAAATCCGGTATATCGTTGATTGCCTTATCCTCTTCTCTCATGGGTTTCTCATCTGTCTCTATTCCACTGTGGGCATTTATTCGCCAAGGGTCGTTGAGGCGCAATATTACTATGAAAAGGAGAACAGAATAACAGTAACAGAGTTAATAATCGCCGCTGAAAACCCGGAAAAGCACGGAAAGCATCTATCACAATCCGAAAATATTCGACGCTCAATACCATTCCAGGTATTTTTCTAACACCCAGCGGTTGAAGAGATATCAAAAGCCCCAAGACTATCCACCACATAGATTCGTAATCGAACCAATGTTAATATCGTCGCGCGAGATGAATCAGGTCAAACAAGACCAACCCTCAAGTGGAGAACGACAAGATGGCTTTTGAACTTCCTGCACTGCCCTATGCGCGCAATGCACTGGCTCCTCATATTTCTGAAGAGACTCTGGACTTCCACTATGGCAAGCATCACAAGACCTACGTTGACAAGCTGAACGGTCTGGTCGCGGGTACCGAGCTGGAAAGCAAGAGCCTGGAAGAAATCATCAAGACTTCTGAAGGCGGCATCTTCAACAACGCTGCTCAAATCTGGAACCACACGTTCTACTGGAACTGCCTGAGCCCTAACGGTGGTGGTGCTCCTGCCGGTGAACTGGCAGAAGCCATCAACAAAGCTTTCGGTTCTTTTGACGATTTCATTGCTGCATTCAATGACAAAGCGGTTAACAACTTTGGCTCTTCCTGGACCTGGCTGGTTAAAAACAGCGACGGTTCCGTAGAAATCGTCAACACCAGTAATGCCGGTACTCCTCTGACGACCGACCAGAAACCACTACTGACCTGCGACCTGTGGGAACATGCCTACTACATCGACTACCGCAATGTGCGTCCGGAATATCTGAAAAATTTCTGGGCACTGGCAAACTGGGACTTTGCTGCGGCTAATTACGCTGGTTAAGATTCTGATTGTCAGATACCCAATCAGGTTGGCAATTGCCACAACGTGTTGGAGATACCGACACTTAAGTTAGCTATCAGGATTGACTGTTAATCTGTACCGTCTGCTAGTTCATTAGCAGACGGTATTTTTTTGTGCCTAATAAATGGGAAAAAAATGAGCACCGTGTAATAGGCTATGGCTCAGGTTGACTGACATCCTCATTTTCGTTAAAGCCTACCTTGTTGACAAAATGCTCTCGTGCTCAGAAGGTAGCATGTAGCGAGCTGTCCACTCCCCGGGTTCGATTTAAAAGTAAGCTATCCTACAATGTCGTTGCCTGAACATTTGCCCCTTATCGGATTGCGTTTTCAGCACCGGTGATATCAACTCCTTTCTCAAGGATCACCATCTTTGCCAAAGGTAAGTCTCAAACTTTCCAGCTATAGAGTACACACACAATGAACAAGTCTATTCTTTTTGAAATACTCAATAAAAAAACCCAGACAGAGCTTTTGAACCTACTGGATAACGCGTGGGAAACCATGTCTACTAACCAGCGCGACACTATCTTTAGTGGCCTTATGTCAAAAGAGCAGTTTTCATTCCCGGCATCAGCAGATCACACTCTCAAGGCAGTAAAGGCCTTTCAGAAATGCTCTCTGGATGGTGACTACTATGCACCCTTTGATATTAACTCCAGGAACTATATGGACATTCCCGAGGAGACAGATGCCTGGTTCGCAAAACTTGACGAGTTATTTATTGAGTCAACGAAACTGGTCAGACAGGAGGAGTACCAAGTAGCCCTTGAGTGCTTTAATATTCTCTATGAGCTGCTTGAGGGCATTGTCGATGATGAGATTATCTTTGCTGACGAACTGGGCTCATGGATGTTTACCGGTGATGAGAAAGCTTACTTTACCGCCTATATCCAGACAGCCGCGGCAACCTGCTCTGATGAAGACTTTGTCGATAAGGCCATATTTGCTCTCCATGAAGACAGTGACCGCTCCTGCTCTCTGAAGCTCTATTCAGTTATCAAGACCATGGCCAGTTCATTACAGATGGCCATGGTCGATCAACAGGTAAAAGCGAGAAAGATAAAAGTCGCATAATCATTGACTACCAGAGTCTGAATACCTCTGACAATCTAACTATGCAGTTAACCTATAGGGTTCAACCGGGACTCCAACTATTTCCAGTTCATGATTATTTTCTGATTCATGACACTTGGGTCAGACTGCTGATATATCAGCTACCAACCACCCCTTACTCAAAATTTCTCTCCGCTCATCCGACGACAGCACCGTCTGGCAGGATTCCCAATCAATGTTCTCCACCCGGCTGTACTTTTAATCAAAGGGATGCTGGCGTCTCACTCCATCGATCAGCTTTGTGGCTTCCTGTACCTCTCCCAATGCAACATCAACCCACACATCTTCAAGTACATCAGGAATCTGGCCAAACAGTCCGTGAATATCCTCCAGACGATCTGATAACAGCTCATGCACCCGGTCTTCGACTGAACCACGGTATCTCATATTCAGTATTTTGACCGTATTGCGAATCTGACCAATTCTCTGGATACGTCCCTTTCTCTGTTCAAGGCGAGTTGGGTTCCACGGCAAGTCAAGGTTGATCAGGGTTCCTAACCTTTGCAGGTTAAGTCCATCACTGGCTGCATCTGTACCCAGCACCAATCCTAACCCACCAGATCATGGAGTCAGAGATGGAGAGATTTTCGACATCATCCTCATCTTCCAGACAAGCTGAAAAATCCTGCTCATCGCCAGAGCCAGCCCACTCGCTAAGCAGCTTATCCACCGTTCTTTGTCCAGCGTAGAGCGTGCTTCCTATTCTCCTCAGCAACAGGGTCTTGAAGAAACCGGCCCCTTTAGCTCTTTTGCTTAATGCCTCTGAAAACTCCTCTGCTTTCTCATAAGCCTTCTGGAAGTAAAGAGGTAATGAGATAGAGTCTTTCTCTCCCTCACCAAACAATTGGACCTTGACCGGCTGCAGGTAGGGCTCGCCAGTTTCCGGGTCAATGGTAGCTTCCAAATAGTCCCGGGTGCGCCGAATGATTTGTCTGATAAAGGGGTTATGCTGTCTCCCATAGTCCGGAAGAACCCGGCGAAGCTTTGTTTTGTCAGGTCCACGCAACTGATTGAAGCTGGCAGCATCGGCAACATAATCACCCGGTTGCATGTGCAGCCGTTTTCTTAGATCCCTGAAAGATCGGTGCTCCTCAGCTTGTGGTAACGGATTTCTGACCCAACTCCAGGCCAAAGCTTCGTCGACAGATATTTCCATATCGCCCATCACCATGGGTACAGCTCTGTCAGCCTTGCGCCATTCGCTCCAGGCATCACCCAGAACTTGATCACTACCCAAGGCAAGAATGCTTAACAGATCAAAAGCTTCAACCGGATGCAGCTGAACCGGGGTTGCCGTGGCCAACAGCATACTTTTGGTTCTTTGGCTGATTTCAGAGCCGGATGTAATCAGCCCCTGAGATACTATGCCAAGTTTCCTTGGACATTTAAGAATACTTTCAGGTCCTGTTGAGGGCCAGGAGATACCCTGCTCATCCAGCCACTGTTTGCCTGTCCAGATGGCAGATGGCATATCCAGCAGCTCCATCAATTCATCCTGCCATTGCAGGGTCAAAGGCTTGGGGGCAATAACCAGCACCGGCTTATTTCCCTGAAGAGCCATCAGCATCCCAGCCAGCGCCAACTGCACAGTTTTACCCAGCCCTACCTGATCAGACAGAATATATCTGGCCCCGCCTTTTTGGTGATCATCAAATGCTTTTTTGACAAAATATTTCTGGTGGGACCAGAGGCCGAACTCTTTACGATAGACAGGCGTTTCGACAATGGCAGGAGCCGGATCAATATGAGGCTCTGTTTGCCAGGTCGTCCTGTCTAATTCAACTCGCTCAGAAATCCGTTTTATATCAGCAATAACAAAATCACTAAGAGGCGATAAGGTTGTATATTGCAGTGACTATATGCTGAGGTTCTAATGCGTGCGCTTCAAAATGTTTCCGGTGATAAAACTTGATCCGTCGAACAAAGTAGCCACCATCCACAAAAAAAGCGATTTTCTGCATTACATACCCCTAAACGCAAAAAACCTGCAACCGTGGCCACTCGCTACGTATTAGAATGGGCACCGTTGCAGGTCTGTGACCTAACATATAGCAACTTGATCGGAAAACGCAAGCTGCTAAAAACTGCAATGGGTCAGATTTAACCGTTAGTATTCTCCAGCGCACCGGCCAGTGCTTTAGCGGCTTCGGCATCAGCCTCCCAGTGTTCCAAATGGTCAATGTGCTCCATTCGGCTGAGGTAGCGTAATACTTCAATCAACTTTTTCCGTTCATTCCAGAAGTTTTTCAGCTCTGTCTTCAGATAGTTAACACCCTGCTGGGCGGATTCCTGTCTGATGGTTTCATGAACAGCAAACAGTGCATGCCGAACAACAGAAGCATCGAAGCCTCCGGGCACCAGATGTTTATAGGCAATTTCCACCGCCTGGTCTATCAGCTTATCAAACTCGGATTTCTGGCCTTTTTGTTTTTCCCGGTACAGTTCGTTTTCGATATTGATACCTTCAATCTCACTGTACTGGGTCAGCACACTCAGAGCCGCTGCAAAAGCTGCAAGCTGGTAGTCGGTATTAAGCGCCTGATCAAAAGTCTGATTTACACCACCAATACCACCAGACTTTTGAATATGTGCAACCCATCAAAGCATTTTAGAGTTCCAGCCGCAACAGCGACCAACAGACAATAACCAAGCAGCTTTTTGTGTTTTTGACTCTGAATGCTCATCCATGAATTTTGAAATTATACCATTAACAAGCAATTGTCTTGGGTTAAACATATGCTGCCAATGACTCCAACCTCTCTCTCGTAGAGGCTGCTCTGTATTGCTCCCGTTAATTGCCTCACAACCCTGCCGATGCACTCCTTAATAGTTAAGTTAACCGGGGGAGAAGATCCGTGGATATTCCAGGCAAGAAATCAGGGCCAGCCATTTCCGTCTCGAATGCCTCCGGGCAGGCTCAGTCGGAACAGAAGAAGCAGGTTAAATGGCAGAGCAAGAAAGTACAGCTGAATGATGTGCCGGTCAAAAATCTGGAGCGAAGCTCTTCAGGTTCAGACTCTGATTATGGTGGAACGTCCGATTTTTCGATTTCCTCCTCTCCGTCAAGCCTGTCAGGATTCAGTGATACTGAACTGTTTCCTGAAGATGATGTCTTCTCATACCCTTCCCCATTGAATGAAACAGCCCATCTGGCTAAAAAAGAACTGGGCAGGGGACGCTTTGCTTCGGTACACCGGGTTACTCAGGAAAAAAATAAAGGCAAACCAGAGCATTTTGCATTAAAACAGACTCATTTCGGTGATCAGGGAGAACTGGAGGCAGGGATATTAAAGAAGTTGGGGGAACACCCAAACATTGTCAGAAGTTATGGTCTGGTAGAAGTCGATGGGGTCAGAGGGCTCCTGACGGAGTTGATTGAAGGCCCCTCCCAGGAGAGCGTGATGATGCTTCTGATCGAGCTCTATGGTAACGGCAGGCTCAGCAGTCAGGCGTTTTTCAATGTTCTGGCATTTATGGAGTATGAGAAGTTTCAGGCACTTGATTACCTGCATAAGCGGGGTGTTGTCCATAACGACCTGAAACCCAATAACGCCATGATTGATCTGAAAGATGGCCGCTTGAAACTGATTGATTTTGGTAGTGCCAAAGAAGAAGGCCAAAAAGCCAGTTATAGTCATGAGGACTATGCTTCTCCAGAGTTGTACCGATCGGAGCTACTTCAAAAAGAGGTGGTCAGGGCATCCTATGCCACAGATGCTTTTGCTCAGGGGCAACATCTATACCGGTTTTTGAACAGTCCGGGTCAACTCCATATTCACTCTTTTACCAACGGTGCACAGCCTTGGGGCAAGTATACGCCCAATCAACGATCCGAAGCGGCTTTTGAGGTCCTCTGGGCATTTCTTGAATATCAGAAACCTAACCCTGATGGCAGTTACAAACAGGCAATGGAGCCAGTAATGCCTGAATTAACAATGGAGGACCTGGAAGCTGAGTCTGAGCGCATGAAGTTGCAAGAAGTCAATCTGGATAGCCTGCTGACCTCCGGCGATGAAATTGGCGTCATCGTAAAATTGCTGGATGGAGATCTGAGTACCAGTGACATAGAAAGAATCAAAAAAATGCTGCATGGAAAATTAAATGCCAAAGACAGCGAGACCGCTCAGGCACTATTGGATGGACCACTCTTATTTCATGATATCCAAGCCATCAAACGATTGCTCTTCGGCAAATTATCGACACCTGAAAGAGAGACAGTAGCCGATCTGGAACACCTGATAGAGTCAGCAGAAGAGATGAAGAGAAGTAAAAGCCAGCTGATTGATATGATTAACAGCTTGCTGCACCCGGTGCCCGAGCAGAGAATGACACCAGCACAAGCTTTGCAGCACTGCTGGTTCACTGAGCGAACAATAGACAGAGAGCAGGCCTTAAGAACACTGCATTTAGCAGCCGACATCCTTAAAGGAAAAGAAGGTGACGCAAACAAGAGTTTTGTATGAGTATCTCCCCCGAATGTCTCTAAAACCCTTCACATAAGTCTCTCGGATAATCCGCCCCTGTTAATTGCCCCTCATTCCTGCCGATGCACTCCTTAATAGTGAACATGACCGGGAAAGATCCGTGGATATTCCAGGAAAGAAGTCGGGGGCAGCCACTGCTGCCTCGAATGCCTCTGATCAGGCGAAGCCGGAACAAAAGAAGCAGGGGAAGTGGCAGAGTAAGAAAGTTCAGCTGGATGTGCCGGTCAAAAATATCAGGCATAGCTCTTCAGGCTCAGGCTCAGGATCTGATTTTAGTGGGATATCTGGCTCTTCGATTTCTTCCTACCCGTCAAGCCCGGGAGCAGTCAGTGACGAAGTGTTTCCCGAAGATGATGTCTTCTCATATGACTCTCCGTTGAATGAAACGGCCCAGCTGGCAAAGAAAGAGTTGGGTCGGGGACGTTTTGCAACGGTATACCGGGTTATCCAGGAAAAAAGTAATGGCCAACAAGAACATTTCGCATTAAAAAAAACTCACTTGGGAGACCAGGGAGAACAAGAGCACAGGATATTAAAGAAGTTGGGAGAGCACCCAAATATTGTCAAAAGTTATGGTCTGGTAGAAGTCGATGGGGTTAGAGGGCTCCTGATGGAGATGATTGAAGGCCCTTCTCAAGATACCCTAATGACGCTTTTGATTGAGCTCTATGGGAATGGCAGGCTCAGCAGTCAGGCGTTTTTCAATGTTATGGCGTTTATGGAGTACGAGAAGTTTCAGGCACTTGATTACCTGCATAAGAAAGGTGTTGTCCATAACGACCTGAAACCCAATAACGCCATGATTGATCTTAAAAGTGGCCGCTTGAAATTGATTGATTTTGGTGGTGCCAAAGAGGAGGGTAAAAAAGCCAGTTACGGTCATGAAGACTATGCTTCTCCGGAATTATACCGATCGTTACTTAAGAAAGAGCTGGTCAGAGCCAGTTATGCCACAGATGCTTTTGCCCAGGGACAACATCTCTACCGTTTTTTGAACAGTCCGGGTCAACTCCATATTCACTCTTTTACCAATGGCGCAGAACCATGGGGTAAATATACCCCCGACCAACGATCTGAAGCAGCTTTTGAGGTGCTCAAGGCATTTCTCGAGTATCAGAAACCCAATCCTGATGGCAGTTACAAACAGGCAATGGAGCCAATAAGTCCTGAGTTAACACAGGATGATCTGGAAGCCGAGTCTGAGCGTATGAAGATGCAAGAATTTAATCTGGAGAGTCTGCTGACCTCCAGAGATGAAATTAGAGCAATTATGAAGTTACTGGATGGGGATTTGAGCGCCAGTGACATTGATAGAATCAAGAAAATGCTGCATGGAAAATTGAACGCCAGAGACAGCGAAACCGCTCAGGCACTGTTGGATGGACCGCTCTTGTTTCAAGATATCCAGGCCATCAAAGGCCTGCTCTACGGCAAGTTAACCACGACTGAAAGAGAGACGGTAACAGATCTGGGGCACCTGATAGAGTCTGCAGAAGAGATGAAAAGAAGTAAAAGTCAGCTGATTGACATGATTAACAGTCTGCTGCACCCGGTGCCCAGGCAGAGAATGTCTCCAGAGCAAGCTTTGCAGCATCCCTGGTTTACTGAACGTACAATAGACAGAGAGCAGGCCTTAAGAACACTTCACAGGGTTGCTGATGTATTGAAAAGAGATGAAGACGATGCAAATAAGAGTTTTTTATGACGGTCTCTGCCCTCTTTGTGTTAAAGAGGTTGCTCGCTGGAAAAATGCCCGTTTCACAAGTGAAGTAGAGTGGTTTGATATCACCGGTCAGGAAAAGGCACTGGAAGCCTGGGGGATTGATCCCCACAAAGCTCTGCTTGAATTACACACCATGACCGATGACGGTCGGGTTTATACGAGCATCGACAGTTACTCGCTCTTACTCAGACAGCTACCTGCCTGGAGCTGGCTGGGACAGGTCATGAGTCTGCCAGGCCTGAAACAGTTCCTGAAATGGACTTATGACTGGATGACCAAAGTCCGCTTGAAAAAAGAAGGTCGCTGGCCGGGCCAGTGCAACACAAAGCAATGTAAATAGTCATAGGCTCGTTCATCCCACCCGTCTGGACAGAGTGACGCTCATAACCAAACATGATCGCTAAAATCATGAATGCAGTGAGACTTATCAACGTCACTCCATATCATCATCCCTGACGTTCTGCCCTGCGAGAGAAAATACATTGCTGGCAAACAGCGTAAGCCCCTTGACCAGACTAACCAGAGGGAAGACGGCATTGTTGGCTCCGAGATTAAGCTGGCCATTGACATTATAAAAGTCTCTGGGAAATTCTTTATACACGTCCAGGGAATGCAATGGTTTCGGGTACATTATGTTATCCAGATTTCCAGTGAGCTTTATGTGTTCTGAGAAGCATTCGGCAAAAGGGGCAGATGCACGACGATCGCTAACCTCACAAGGTTGCAGAGCTGTCCAGTACAGGATTTCCTGAGCTGTGCGTGTCAGCCATGAACGGTACGTCGCACTGTCAACCCCCATAAATTCTGGCAGTCTTGACTTGGGCTGACATTCTTTTTCTTTGGCTAACAGGCCTGACAGGTATTCGTTAAGCAGTT